>JAYVVB010000234.1:0-7446 GCA_043787455.1 Rhizobacter sp. | reverse complement strand
GATCTTGCGTTCGACCGACGCGAAGTGTTTCGGGTTGCCGATCACGCGGTCGTCGAAACGCGCGCCCACCGCCAGCAGGACGTCGCAGTTCTGCATCGTCATGTTGGCTTCGTACGTACCGTGCATACCCAGCATGCCGAGGAACTTCGGATCGCTCGCAGCGATCGCGCCGAGACCCATCAGCGTGTTGGTGCAGGGGAAGCCGAGCAGATCGACCAGATCGCGCAACTCGGGCGACGCATTGCCGAGCACGACGCCGCCTCCCGAGTAGATGTAGGGCCGCTTGGCCGCCAGCAGCAGTTGCGCGGCTTTCCTGATCTGCCCGCCATGGCCCTTCTTCACCGGGTTGTACGAACGCATCTCGACGCTCGCCGGATAGTGGAACGGCGCCTTCGCCATCGACACGTCCTTCGGCACGTCGACCACGACCGGGCCGGGCCGGCCGGTGCGCGCGATGTGGAAGGCCTTCTTCATCGTCAGCGCCAGGTCGCGCACGTCCTTGACTAGGAAGTTGTGCTTCACCACGGGCCGCGTGATGCCGACGGTGTCGCATTCCTGAAACGCATCGAGGCCGATCGCCGGCGTCGGCACCTGGCCGGTGACGATCACCATCGGGATGGAGTCCATGTACGCCGTCGCGATCCCCGTGATCGCGTTCGTCACGCCCGGACCGGACGTGACCAGCGCGACGCCGACCTCGCCGGTCGCCCGGGCGTAGCCGTCGGCCGCGTGAACCGCGGCCTGCTCATGGCGCACCAGGACGTGCTGGATCGTCTCCTGCTTGTAGAGCGCGTCGTAGATGTAGAGGACCGCGCCGCCGGGATAGCCCCAGAGAAAACGCACGTTCTCGGCCTGCAGGCAGCGAACGAGGATCTCGGAGCCGTTCGGCTCGGCGTCGGGTTGGGGAGTGGGCGCGGCGACCGCGCGCTTCAGCGAAGTCGCTGACGTTTCCATGATCTTCACCTCTGCGAATTTCTCTGACGAAAAACCATCGGTGCACCTTTCCGCGCTCTCGTGAAGCGGGTGCGGTGCCTTGAGTCGATCGCTCCCTGCCGCCGCGCTTCGGGCGCTGGGCCGATCGAAATCTGTTGTGCAACCGTCGATTATCACATCGCTCGCGGCCGCGGCCCGCGGCGACTCGATCGCCGAAGGGCCGATGTGATAATCGTTTGCCCCCCCGAGCTGCAGCCGCAGGCCCGCTTCATTGGCGACCGACAAAGAACTCTCCGACTTTCTGAAAAGCGTCGAGAAGCGTGCCTGGAAGCGCGCCGTGTACGCCGTGCGGGACGACGACGCAGCCCTCGACATCGTTCAGGACACGATGATCCGGCTTTCGGAGAAGTACGCCGATCGCCCGGCTGCCGAGTTGCCGCTGTTGTTCCAGCGCATCCTGTCGAACGCGACCATGGACTGGTTCCGGCGCCAGAAGGTGAAGAACCAGGTCGTGCGCAATTTCTCGGAATTCGAGACCGCGAGCGGCGACGGCGACTTCGACATCCTCGAAACGCTCGAGGCGCTCGGCGGCCCGCTCCAGTCGGAAAGCGCCGCCGACTCGGTTTCTCGGGCGCAAATCTTGCAGATCATCGACGCCGAGGTGGCGCAGCTGCCCGGTCGTCAACGCGAGGCGTTTCTCCTGCGTTACTGGGAGGAACTCGATGTCGCCGAGACCGCCGCCTCGATGGGGTGTTCCGAGGGAAGCGTCAAGACGCACTGTTCGCGCGCCGTGCATGCCTTGGCCAAGGCCCTGAAGGCAAAGGGAATTTCGACATGAACCAGAACGACACTGTCTACCGGCTGGCTGCTCGCGAAGCGAACGAAGCGCGCTTTGCCCGAGGCATCGCCGCGTGCCTCACCGAAAGCTCCGAGCGCGTCGCCCCCGACGTCGCCGAGCGGCTGCGCTTCGCGCGCAAGAAGGCGATCGAGTCGGTACGCGCCCGGCGCGGCGTCGACGGCGCGCAGGTGGTCGGCCGATCGGCCTCGGGCACCGCCGCCATGGGGTTCAGCCGCTCGCCATGGTGGCTGCGCTTTGCCTCGGTGCTTCCGCTCGTCGCCCTGGTCGGCGGCCTCGCCCTGATCCAGGAGGGGCAGACACGCTCGCAGATCTCGGTCGCCGCAGAAGTCGACGAAGCCCTGCTCGGCGACGATCTGCCGATCAACGCCTATCGCGATCCGGGCTTCACGGAGTTCCTGAAGGCACCCTCCAGCGAATGAGCTCACCGGCGATGAAGCGCGAGGTGCATCCACGAGGCCGCGCCCCGCGATCGTCGCGTAATCGCGTCGCCGCCCTCTCGACCGGCCTCGTCTTGCTGGTCGCGCTCGCCTTCGGCGGCCAGTCTGCTCAGGCGCAGCGCGTCGCGGGCACCTCGATCGCGCCGGCCGCCAGCGCTCCGCGGCCGGCGACTCGGGAGGACGGCGTCCGCTGGCAAGCCCTGACGCCAGCCCAGCGCGAGGCGCTGACGCCCCTGGAGCGCGACTGGCCGGGCATCGATGCGCCGCGCAAGCAGAAGTGGCTCGCCCTGGCCGCCCGCTTCAAGACTCTCGCGCCCGACGAGCGGGCGCGGATCAGTGCGCGCATGTCCGAGTGGGCCAAGCTCACGCCCGCCGAGCGCGGTCAGGCGCGCATGCGCTTCGAGGAAACCCGCCAGCTTCCGGCAACGGATCGGAGCGCGCGCTGGCAGGCTTACCAGGCGCTGCCGGTCGAGCAGCGGCAGAAGTTCGCCGCCCGAGCGGCGTCGGCCGCCAGCGGAACGCGCGAAGCGCCGGCCCGCGCCGCCAAGTTCGGCCGCGACAGCAAGGAGGCGAAGTTCAATGTCGTGCCGAACCCCGCGTTGGCGCAGCCTGCGAAGCAGGTCGCGCCCACGCTCGTTCAGGCCGGACCCGGCGCGACGACGACGCCGATCACACGCAAGCCGACGCCGCCGGCGCACCAGCAGATGGGGATGCCGAAGATCGCGGCGACGCCTGAATTCGTGAACCGCTCGACGCTGCTCCCCAAGCGCGGGCCCCAGGCGGCCGCGGTGGCGCCGGCGAGCGGGGCGGCCTCGGTTGCGCCGGTGCCCATGCCCCTCCGTCCGATCGCCGCGTCCGCCCCGCAATGACCGCATCGACGGCCGCGGCCGTCGGCCCGACCGCGCAGTCCGAGGCGACGCCTTCGCTGCGGAGGCGGATGGCGTGCTTCGTCTACGAGGCGATGTTGCTGTTCGGACTGGCGCTCATCCCTGGAGCGATCGGCGCCTTCTTCTTCGCGCAGACCGGGCAACAGCATCCGCTGCAGAGCCCCACCGCGCTGCGGGCGTTCGCGCTCGTCCTCTTCGGCGTGTATTTCGTCTGGCTCTGGTCGGCTCGCGGGCAGACGCTCGCGATGCAGACCTGGCGCATCCGCCTGGTGACGGAAGGATTGCGCTCGCCGACGCAGGCCCGTGCGCTGGCGCGCTACGTGGCGTGTTGCTGCTGCTGGTTCGGGCCGCCGGCGCTGGTCGCGTCGTGGGAAGCCTTGCGGCCGTGGCCGGCGCTCGCCGGCTTCGCTGTCTGGATCGTCGTCTACGCGCTGTCGGCCTTGTTGGCGCCGGGGCGCCAGTTCTGGCACGACCTCCTCTGCGGCACGCGTCTCGTCGAGGTGCGCGCCGCCGACGATCAGTCTTCGCTCAGACCGCGTCCTCGTTGACCTCGCCGGTGCGGATCCGCACGACGCTGTCGACCTGGGTGACGAAGATCTTGCCGTCGCCGATCTTGCCGGTCTTGGCGGCCTTGACGATCGCGTCGATGCAGCGCTCGGTGTCGTCGTCCTTGACGACGACCTCGATCTTCACCTTAGGCAGGAAGTCGACGACGTACTCGGCGCCGCGATAGAGCTCGGTGTGCCCCTTCTGCCGGCCGAAGCCCTTGACCTCGGTGACCGTGAGCCCCGACACGCCGATCTCACCCAGCGCCTCGCGAACTTCCTCGAGCTTGAAAGGCTTGACGATGGCGGTGATCTGCTTCATGGCCGGCTCCGCGAGATTGAATGCAACCGAGTTTAGGGCAATGTCGCGCGCGCTTCAGGCGCGAAACTTCGACGTGATCGGATAGCGCCAGTCGCGGCCGAAGGCGCGATGCGTGATGCGGATGCCGATCGGCGCCTGGCGCCGCTTGTACTCGTTGAACTTGATCAGCCGCGTGACGCGCTCGACGTCAGCACGCGGCAGGCCGGCGGCGACGATCTCTTCTATGCCCTGGTCCTCCTCCATGTAGCGCTGCAGGATCGCGTCGAGCACCTCGTAGGGCGGCAGGCTGTCCTGGTCGGTCTGCTCGGCGCGCAACTCGGCCGACGGTGGCCGGGTGATGATCCGGCGCGGGATGATTTCCCGGCCCTGCGCATTTTTCCATTCGGCGAGGCGAAAGACGAGCGTCTTGGCGACGTCCTTGATCACGGCGAAGCCGCCGGCCATGTCGCCGTACAGCGTGCAGTATCCGGTTGCCATCTCGCTCTTGTTGCCGGTGGTGAGCACGATCGAGCCGAACTTGTTCGAGAGGGCCATGAGCAAGGTGCCACGGATACGCGCCTGGATGTTCTCTTCGGTCGCGTCCTCCGGGAAGCCGGCGAACTCGGCGGCGAGTCCCTGCTTGAAGGCCTCGAACATCGGCACGATCGAGATCTCGTCGTAGCGGACGTCGAGCCGGCCGGCCATGTCGCGGGCATCGATCCACGAGATGTCGGCGGTGTACGGCGACGGCATCATGACGGTGCGGACGCGATCGGCACCGAGCGCGTCGACAGCGATCGCGAGCACGAGGGCCGAGTCGATGCCGCCCGAGAGGCCGATGATCACGCCGGGAAATCCGTTCTTGCCGACGTAGTCGCGCGCGCCCATGACGAGCGCCGCCCAGGCCTGCGCCTCGACACTCGGAATGGCGGCGACCCTACCCTGCACCGACGTCTTCGTCACCTCGATCAGGGCGAGGTCTTCCTCGAACATCTTTGCCCGCGCGCCGACCACGCCCTGCGCATCGAGAGCGAAGGAAGCGCCGTCGAAGACCACTTCGTCCTGCGCGCCGGCAAGGTGCGCGTAGAGCAGGGGCAGGCCGACCGCGCGCGCCCGCACCGCCATGCGCTCCTCGCGCTCGACCATCTTGCCGAGATGAAAAGGCGAGGCGTTGATGACGCAGAGCACCTCGGCGCCGGCGGCCTTCGCGGTCGCGGCCGGCTCGTCGAACCACGCGTCCTCGCAGATCAGGATGGCGAAGCGCAGGCCGCCGACCTGCACGGTCAACGGCGGCAGCCCGCTGTCGCGTCCCGATACGAAGTAGCGCCGCTCGTCGAAGACCTGGTAGTTTGGCAGCTCGCGCTTGCAGTAGGTGCCGACGATCTCGCCGCCCGACAGCACCGAGGCGGCATTGAAGCGCAACTGCACCGCGACCGACTTCGACCTAACATCGCCCGACTCCCCTTGCTGATACGGATGACCGACGACGACGAACAGACCCGGCAGGTCGGCCAGCCGGCGAGCGCAGCCGGCGAGCGCGTCGGCGCAGGCGCGCATGAACGCCGGGCGCAGCAGCAGATCCTCGGGCGGATAGCCGCACAGGCCCAGCTCGGGGGTGAGGACGAGGCGCGCACCTTGCTCGTAGGCGCGTCGGGCCGCATCCACAATCTTGTCGGTGTTGCCGGCCAGGTCGCCGACGGTGGCATTGATCTGTGCCAGCGCCACTTTCACGGGCATTGCATCTGACATATGAGCGACGACGCGAGACGACGACAGCGAAGCGGGGCGATTGCTGAAGAATATGTCATCCGCGTCTTCGACGACCCGGCCGAGATCGATTCCGTCGCATGGGAATCGCTGCGCCTCGAGCAGCCTTCGTCGACGCCGTTCGTCTCGATCGCCTATCTGCGCGCGCTGCACCACTCGAAGAGCGCCGTCGCCGAGACGGGCTGGGCGCCCCACTTCCTCACGCTCGAACGCGCAGGTCGCGTCGCCGCCGCCTGCCCGCTCTACCTGAAGGACCACTCGTACGGCGAGTACGTCTTCGACTGGGCCTGGGCCGACGCCTACCGTCGTCACGGCCTCGACTACTACCCCAAGCTGGTCGACGCGATTCCGTTCACGCCGGTGCCCGGTCCGCGGCTGCTCGCCCGGTCGCACGAGGAGCGCGTCCTCCTGGTCCGGGCTATCGAGCAGCTCGGCCGATCGGCGAAGCTGTCATCGGCGCACCTGCTCTTCCTCGACGAGGCCGACCAGGCGGCGGCGCGCGAGGCGGGCTGGTCGATGCGCAGCACCGTCCAGTTTCATTGGATCAACCGCGAGCCCGCGCCGTATACCGACTTCGCCGAGTTCCTCTCGTGCCTGCAGCGCGAGAAAAGAAAGAAGATCCAGCAGGAGCGGCGCCGAGTCGCGGACGCCGGAGTCACCTTCACCGCAGCCAGCGGCGACGAGATCGACGAGGCCGATTGGGATTTCTTCTACCGCTGCTACGCCCTCACTTACCGCGCCCATCACTCGACGCCTTATCTCACCCGCGACTTCTTCGCGCGCACGGCGGCGACGATGGGCCGGAACTGGCTTCTCTTCACGGCGTGGCGCGACGGCAAACGCATCGCGACGTCACTGATTGCGATCGACCCCGAACGCAAGGCCGCCTTCGGCCGCTACTGGGGCGCTGTCGAGCAGGTCAACTGTCTCCACTTCGACGCCTGCTACTACCAGCCGCTCGCCTGGTGCATCGCCCATGGCTATCGTCGCTTCGAAGGCGGCGCCCAGGGCGAGCACAAGATGGCGCGCGGCCTGATGCCGGTGCAGACCTGGTCGGCGCACTGGCTCGCGCATCCGCAGTTCGCGCGCGCGATCGACGACTTCCTCGAGCGCGAAGGCGCCGGGGTCGAGACCTACCTCGACGAGCTCAACGAGCGCCGGCCATTCAAAACGCCGGCGCCCGAAGCGCAGGGCTGATCCGGCCCGTCGCTCAGCGGGTGTCGGGATGGGCGGTTCGGTACGCGGCGATCCCCGAGCGGATTTCCTCGCGTGCGGCCTCGGGTCCTTCCCAGCCGCTGATCTTCACCCACTTGCCGGGCTCGAGATCCTTGTAGTGCTCGAAGAAGTGCTGGATCTGCTTCAGGCGCAGCTCGTTCATGTCGGCGGGCTTCTGCCAGTGCTTGTAGATCGGCAGGATCTTGTCGATCGGAACGGCGAGCAGCTTGGCGTCGCCGCCGGCCTCGTCCTCCATCTTCAGCATGCCGATCGGCCGGCAGGTGACGACCACGCCCGGGCCGAGCGGAAACGGGGTGATCACGAGCACGTCGACCGGATCGCCGTCGTCGGAGAGTGTGCGCGGGATGTATCCGTAGTTGCACGGGTAGTGCATTGCCGTGCTCATGAAACGGTCGACGAACATCGCGCCGCTGGCCTTGTCGACCTCGTACTTGATCGGGTCGGCGTTCATCGGGATCTCGATGATCACGTTGAACTCGGC
>JAYVVB010000233.1:0-4527 GCA_043787455.1 Rhizobacter sp. | reverse complement strand
CACGCAATGGAGCCTGCTCGCCGGGCGCCTGCGCTACCTGTTGCGCGCCTCGCGCACGCGTGCCGAACTCGAGCGCAGCAAGTCGCGCCTGGCACGCGCGCAAGACCTCGCGCGCATGGGCAGCTTCGACTGGCGGCGTGGCCACGGCGGGCCGGTGTTCTCGGTCGAGGGCCTGCGCGTGTTCGGCCTCGGCCCGAACGACGGGCTGGCGTTCCGCCCGTTGCTGCGGATGCTGTCCGACGACGATCGCGCGGGCCTGGTGCAGGTGCTGCACGAGGTGATGAAGCACTGCACGGTGCTGGCCACCGACATCCCGGCGACCTTGCGCGACGGGCGCGCGCGCATCGTCCACGTCGAAGCCGAGCCGGAGTTCAACGAGCACGGCAACCTGGTCGGCTATTCGGGCATCGTGCAAGACGTGACCGATCGGCGCCTGGCCGAAGACAAGATCCGTCACCTCGCCAATTTCGACGTGCTGACCGGCCTGCCGAACCGCCGCCAGCTGATCTGGCGCGCCGAGCGCGCGCTCGAGCACGGCCGGCGGTTGAATCACCAGGTCGCGCTGCTGCTGATCGACCTCGACCGCTTCAAGATCATCAACGACACGCTCGGCCACGGCGCCGGTGACGAGCTGCTGATGGAAGTCTCGCGGCGCCTGCGCTCGTGCGTGCGCCACTCCGACCAGGTGCTCGAGAGCTCGCTCGAAAGCGTCGGCGTCCGCTCGCATCGCACGCTCGAGGCGGTCGGCCGCCTCGGCGGCGACGAGTTCGTCGCACTCCTGCCCGAGGTCACCGACGACGACGACGCCGAGCGCGTCGCGACCCGCATCCTCGAAGTGATGAGGAAGCCGATCATGATCGGCCTGCAGGAATGCTTCGTCACCGCGAGCGTCGGCATCGCGATCTTCCCGCGCGACGGCGCGACCGTCGCCGACCTGCTGCGCAACTCCGACATCGCGATGTACTCGGTGAAGTCGGCCGGGCGCAACTCGTCGTCGCTGTATCGCCCCAATCTTGGCGGCAAGGGGCGCGAGAAGCTGGAGCTCGAAAGCGCCCTGCACAAGGCGATCGAGCGCAACGAACTGGTCCTGCACTACCAGCCGAAGATCGATGTGCGCGGTGCGCGCATGGTCGGCGCCGAGGCGCTGATGCGCTGGCGTCGCCACGGCACGCTCGTGCCGCCGGGCGACTTCATCCCGCTCGCCGAGGAGACCGGTCTCATCATTCCGCTCTCGGAGTGGGCGATCCGAGAAGCGGCGCGCCAGGCGCGCATCTGGCAGGACAACTTCGGCTTCGCCGACTCGATCGCGGTCAACCTGCCGAGCCGCCTGTTCGAGCGCACCGATCTGGTCGAGTACATCCACAACGCGGTCACGACCTACGGCGTGCCGCACCACGCGATCGAGCTCGAGATCACGGAGACGGGCCTGATGAAGGATCTGCAGAACGTGATCCCGTCGCTGCACCGGCTCAACGAGATCGGCGTCGAGATCTCGATCGACGACTTCGGCACCGGCTACTCGTCGCTCGCTTATCTCACGACGCTGCCGATCAGTGAGCTGAAGATCGATCGCAGCTTCGTCCGTGATCTCGGCATGACGCCGCAGAGCTCGGCCGTCGTCACCGCCATCATCGCCCTGGCCCGCTCGCTCGGCTTGCGCGTGATCGCCGAAGGCGTGGAAAACTTGCGCCAGATGGAGGTCCTGCACCGCCTGGGCTGCGGCATCATGCAAGGGTTCCTGTTCAGCAAGGCGCAGCCGCCGGAAGACATCGAGCTCTGGCTGCAGCAGACCGTGCTGCCGAAGAAGGCGCCCTGGATCGGCCAGGCCTCGAGCGGCGACAGCTTGGAGCCAACGCGTCCGTCGCGGGCGCGCGATTCGCGTGCCAAGCCGATCGGCAAGATGCCTTTGGCCTGATCGGAGTCGCGATGTCGATGACCCAACCCACGCC
The DNA here is from genome assembly GCA_043787455.1 of Rhizobacter sp. Classification (GTDB taxonomy): domain Bacteria; phylum Pseudomonadota; class Gammaproteobacteria; order Burkholderiales; family Burkholderiaceae_C; genus Schlegelella_A. Next base: position 2,578 of record JAYVVB010000233.1, on the reverse strand, counting down.
CCTCGCCAAGTCGGCCGAGCTGCCGAAGGCGCAGATCGCCAAGGGCGCGCTCAAGCGTCTGGCGGTCGAGCGGCTCGAGCCGACACCGGAGAACTACGAACGCGCTTATCGGCTCGAGGCCGGTGAGCAGCCCGAGCCCAGCGACGCGCTCGCAACCCTGATCGAGCGGCTTCTGCGCGGCGTCGAGCACGGCGGGCGCGGCTGGACGCCGGCACGGCGCCGCGACGGCGTCCAGCGCGTCCTCGCCGGCGCGCGCAGCGATCCGCGCCGGCTCCAGCGCCGGATGAGCCAGCTCCTCAACAGCTGGGACGGCGACGCTTCGGCTGCGACCATCGAGACCGCCGACAGCGACCTCGCGCCGCTCGACCTCGCGCCGCTCGACGTCGCGCCGCAGGGCGCGGAGGTGGTGCTCGAGCTCCTGGCTCCGCCGGCGGCCGCGGTCGTGACCGATGCGGCAGCTGAAGTCACAGCGGCTGCCACCGAACGCGCGGCGGCCTCGGCCGTTCGCTGGCAGCGCACCGCGCGCCTCCTGGCCGAGGCGCTGCAGCAGGCCTTGCCCGATCGCGAAGGCGCGAATCGCGAGCTCGCGAACGAGCTCGACCGTCTCTTCGAAAGCGCGCAAGGCGAGGTCGTGCTCGAGTTACTCGCCGACGACACCGATGCGCTCGCGCAGCGCGCCCACCGCGTGCTTCAGCACCGCCATCACCTCTTCGAGCAGCTCGGCAAGCTCTGCCTCGAGCTCACGTCCAGCCTCACCGAGCTGGCCGAGGACGGCAGCTGGGTGAAGGGCCAGTGCGATGCGATGCGCGTGAAGATCGAGGAAGGCCTCAGTGCTCGCGGCGTGCGCGCGGTCAGCGACATGCTGCACCACGCGAGGAAGCAGCACGCCGAGGTGCGCAGCGAGCGCGAGAAGGCGCGCGACGCGCTCAAGAGCCTGATCACGCAGATGCTCGCGGAGCTGAGCGAGCTCGGCTCGAAGACCGGCAACTTCCACGAAAGCGTTGGCCGCTATGCCGCGGTGATCGAGGAGGCGGACACGCTCGAAGGCCTTACCGGCGTCGTCCGCGAGATGGTCGCGGAGAGCCGTGCCGTGCAGTCGCTCGTCGCACAGACGCAGGAGCGCTTGCGGGAAGAGCACGGCAAGGCGACCAACCTGACCGAGCGCATCACCCAGCTCGAGGACGAGATGAAGAGGCTCTCCGACGAGGTCTCGACCGATCAGCTGACGCAGGTCGCGAACCGGCGCGGCCTGATGCAGGCGTTCGAGGTCGAGCGCGCGCGCCTCGAGCGCAACGGCGGCGAGCTCTCGATCGGCCTGCTCGACATCGACAACTTCAAGCGCCTGAACGACGAGCTCGGCCACAGCGCCGGCGACGAGGCGCTGAAGACGCTGGCCGCCATCGTGAGCAAGACGCTGCGTCCGGGAGACCGGGTCGCGCGTTACGGCGGCGAGGAATTCGTCGTCCTGCTGCCCGAGACACCGGCGACCGAAGGCGAGCAGGTGCTGACGCGGCTGCAGCGCTCGCTCACCGGCGGTCTCTTCATGCACAAGGACAAACAGGTCTTCGTCACCTTCTCGGCCGGTGTCACCCGCTACCGCCTGGCCGAGCGGATCGAGGATTCGCTCGAGCGCGCCGACCAGGCGCTCTACGAAGCCAAGCGGACCGGCAAGAACCGCACCTGCATCGGCTGATCGCGACGGATCGGCGAGTGGCGCCGCGTCGCCAGATAGAGCTGCCTTACGGCGCAGTTGCGGCGCCGGTCTCGCTGAGCACGCCGATCGCGCGCTGCACGTCCCGCTCGAACGCCGACACGGTCGCCTCGGTTGCGGTCGCCACCGAGAATCGCGCCATCGCGAAGATGCAGCATTTGGCCGCTCAGCGCTTGAATAACTCGTCGAAGAGGTCGCCGGGGATCGACTCTTCGTCGTCGTTCACCTCGCAGCCGTTCAGGAGATCCCACGAGGACGAGCGCCAGTCGACGACCGGCGCCGGGTCGAGCACCTTCGGGGCGACGTCGGCCTCCGCGCCGCCGGGCGGGGCCGTCAGCGGGTCGAGGTCGACGAATTCGCCCATCGGCGCCTCGAGCGTCACGCGCCACACCCGGCGGGGAGGGGGAAGCTTCTTGCGCTCCATGGTCGTGTTTCTAACCTGCGAGACAACATCCTGCACGCTCCTGCGCGCGGCGACAAATCCCGCCCGGATTTGTCCCTCGCGGCGACTCGCCTTTGAAATCGGGGCTTCGTCGCCGGCGCCTCAACGAAGGCCGCCCCATTCAGTCACATCGAAAGGCCAGGTGAGCAAGATTTCGTCGGCAACCGCAATCGGATCCAGATGACCTCTCAATGCGTGAATCGCCTGCGCGAGGTCTGCCAGCTGGACTTTCGTCATGGGCGCTCCTCGAAAGACGAGGTGGGCGTGGAACGCGTACCGCCACGCGAAACTGTTCCTCGCAGACTTGGTCCTCGGGGGATGGCCGCTCATCGCCTCCTTGAGGCAAGGAACATACCGGCACAAAAGTGACGAAGTCCGCATCCCCGATTCAGGCTCGACGCCGACGAGCCGCCACGGCAAGGGCG
>JAYVVB010000232.1:0-3441 GCA_043787455.1 Rhizobacter sp. | reverse complement strand
CGTCACCTTCGACTGGGGCCGCAGCTGGGCCACCAACGAATCGGTCGCGCATCTGTTCTCGACCCGCCTGCCGGCGACGCTGACGGTGATGGTGCCGATCCTGATCCTCGACTCACTCCTCGCGATCCCGTTCGCGCTCGGCGTCGCCTACGTGCGCGGCTCGCTCACCGACCGCGGCATCATGGTCGCGACCACGGTGGCGCTCTCGATCTCGTTTCTGGTCTACGTCATCGTCGGCCAGTACGTGTTCGCGTTCCAGCTCGGCCTCTTCCCGGTGCAGGGCTGGAGCGACCACCTCTCGACCAATCTCGCACGCTACGCGCCGCTGCCGGTGATGCTCGCCGTCGCGGTCTCGCTCGCACCGCAGACGCGCCTCTATCGCAGCTTCTTCCTCGACGAGATCGGCCACGACTACGTCCGCACGGCACGCGCCAAGGGCCTGACCGAAAAGACGGTCATGCTCAAGCATGTGATGCGAAACGCGCTCATCCCGATCCTCACCAACATCGCTGTCGGCCTGCCGAGCATCTTCGTGGGCTCGTTTTTGCTTGAATATTTCTTCTCTATCCCCGGCCTCGGCCGCGAGGTGCTGCTCGCCGTCAACCGCAGCGACTATCCCGTGATCCAGGCATTCGCGATCTACATTGCGGCGATCACGATGGTCGTCAATCTCGCCACCGACGTGCTCTACAAGATCGTCGATCCGCGCGTGGTGCTGAAATGAGCGCGGTCATCGATCTGTCGCACGTGGACACGCGCACGAAGGCGACGCGCTCGGAAAGCGTCTGGCGCGCCGCCGCCAAGCGCTTTCGAAGCGACCGGGTCGGCATGGTCTCGCTCGTGATCGTGGCGCTGTTCCTCCTCCTCGTCCTCGCCGCCGCGCTCGGGCTGGTCGGCAAGAACTGGCAGACCGAGACCGGCGTGCCGAACGCGCCGCCCACGTTCCTCGGTCCGGCCGCGGCGAGCGAGACGCTCGAGATCGCTGCGCCCACCGGCCCCAACGCCGACATCTCGGCCGTCGATCCGCTCGCGCCGCGCTACCAGGAATGGGCCGAGGCGGCCAAGAAGTACCAGACGACGGCGTCGGTGAAGGCCGACACGCTGCCCTTCGGCGGCGACCGCCTCGGCCGCGATGTGCTCGCCAAGGCCGTCAAGGGCGCGCAGATCTCGATCCTCGTCGGCGTCGCCGCGGCGTTGCTCGCGACGGCGATCGGCACCGTCCTCGGCGCCCTCTCGGGCTTTTTCGGCGGCAAGGTCGGCGACTTGCTCGAGTGGGTCTACAACGTCTTCACGGCGATCCCCGGCATCCTCCTGATCTTTGCCTTCGCGGCCGTGTTCGGTCGCGGCATCGGCTCGGTCGTGCTCATCCTCGGCCTCGCCGGCTGGACCGGAATCTATCGCCTGATCCGGGCCGAGTTCATCAAGCATTCGGTGCGCGACTACGTGCGCTCGGCCGAGGCGATCGGCGCGGGCAACGCCTCGCGCATGTTCCGTCACATCCTGCCCAACGTCAGCCACGTCGTCCTGGTGCAGCTCTCGATCCACGTCGTCGGCTTCATCAAGTCGGAAGTCATCCTCTCGTACCTCGGCCTCGGCGTCGGCGTCGACCAGGTCTCGTGGGGCACGATGCTCGCCGAGTCGCAGAGCGAGCTGATCCTGGGCTACTGGTGGCAGCTCGCCGCGGCGACGATTTTGATGGCGCTCTTCGTCACCGCGTTCTCGCTCATGACCGATGCCCTGCGCGATGCGCTCGACCCGAAGCTGCGGGGGCTCGAATGAGTGCCGCTCCCATCGGCGCGACAGCGCCGCTGCTGCTCGGCATCCGCGACCTGCACGTCTCGTTCCGGCTCGGCAGCGAAGGCGGCGTCGTCCAGCGCGTCGAGGCGGTCAAGGGCGTGAGCTTCGACGTGCCCGAGAACACGACCGTCGCCCTCGTCGGCGAGTCGGGATCGGGCAAGAGCGTCACGGCGATGTCGATCCTGAACCTCCTGCCCGACAACGCCGAGCGCACCGGCACGGTCACGTTCCAGGGACGCGACATGCTCGCCGCGTCGCGCGACGAGCTGCAGGGCCTGCGCGGGCGCGAGATCGCCTGCGTGTTCCAGGATCCGATGAGCTCGCTCAACCCGGTCTTCACCGTCGGCCAGCAGGTGTGCGAGCCGCTCATCAAGCACCTCGGCATGGGCCGGCGCGCGGCGATGGCGCGCGCCGAGGCGCTGCTCAGCGAGGTCGGCATGCCCGAGCCGAAGCGTCGCCTCGGCGCCTATCCGCACCAGCTCTCCGGCGGCCAGCAGCAGCGCGTGATGATCGCGATGGCGCTCGCCTGCGAGCCCAAGCTCTTGATCGCCGACGAGCCGACGACGGCCCTCGACGTCACCATCCAGCGCCAGATCCTCGAGCTCCTCGCGGGCCTCAAGGAACGGTACCGGATGAGCATGCTCTTCATCAGCCACGACCTCGGCGTGGTCGGCGAGATCGCCGACCACGTCGTCGTCATGCGCCACGGCAAGGTGCGCGAGCAGGGTCCGGTGGCGCAGATCTTCGCGGCGCCCCAGGACGCGTACACACAGGCGCTGCTCGCTTGCAGGCCGACGCTCGAGCAGCGCGCGCCGCGCCTGCGCGTCATCGACGATCACATCACCGGACGCGCCTCTTTGACCGCCGCCAAGGCCAAGGATCCCGCGGCGCGAGTCATCATCGAGGCGCGCAACCTGACCAAGAGCTTCTGGATCCCGAACGGCGTATTCGGCCGCAAGGAATTTCGCGCCGTGAAGGGCGCGACCTTTCGCCTGCGGGCCGGCCACACCCTCGGCGTCGTCGGCGAGTCGGGCTCCGGGAAGACCACGCTCGGCCTGACCTTGCTGCGCCTGCACGAGGCCAACGGCGGCCCGGTGACCGGCCAGGCGATGTTCGACGGCGCCGACCTGCTCGCCCTGTCGCGCGCCGAGATGCTGCCGATGCGAAAGCGCATCCAGGTCGTGTTCCAGAGCCCGTATGCCTCGCTCAACCCGCGCTTCACGATCGGCCAGACGCTGGTCGAACCGATGTCGATCCACGGCATCGGCGCCGACGATGCCGAGCGTCGCGCCCGCGCCGGCGCGCTCCTCGCCCGGGTCGGCCTCGACGAGAGCGCGATGCACAAGTACCCGCACGAGTTCTCGGGCGGTCAGCGCCAGCGGGTCGCGATCGCGCGCTGCCTCACCCTCGACCCCGAGGTACTGGTGCTCGACGAAGCGGTGAGCGCGCTCGACGTCTCGGTCCAGGCGCAGGTCCTGAACCTGCTGAAGGACCTGCAAGACGAACTCGGTCTGGCCTACATCTTCATCAGCCACGACCTCGCTGTCGTGCGCTTCATGGCCGACGAGGTCATCGTGATGAAGGACGGCGAGGTCGTCGAGCAGGCCGACGTGCAGCAGATCCTCGAGCGGCCGCAGCAGGACT
>JAYVVB010000231.1:0-3346 GCA_043787455.1 Rhizobacter sp. | reverse complement strand
ATGGCCCGCGCATGCACGAGGTCGTGATCCAGGGATTGCAGAACATGCCCGAAACCGTGACGGTGAAGCGCGGCGACATCGTCGTCTGGATCAACAAGGATCCGTTCCCGCATACCGTCACGGCGGCCGGGGCGTTCGACTCCGGCCCGATCGCCGCCGGCAAGTCCTGGCGCTTCACGGCGCGCCGCGCCGGGACCTATCCCTACGTGTGTACGCTTCATTCCAACATGAAGGGCACGCTGCAGGTCGAATGAGCGCCCAGGCAGTGCGCGCGACGCGGCCTTGGCCTATCCTGAGAGCGAGTCGCTCAATCGGGAAGGATGCGCGTGAAGACCTACGACATCGAAGTACAGCGCCTGAAGTCAACCAGGCACGACATGGGCATGATCGAGCTCGGCATCGACGTCTTGGTGCTGCCTCTGCCGCTGCGGGATGACCAGTCGGCGACCAGTCGCCTTCGCCTGCCCGTCGAGCACGCCCGCTCCTTGCTCATCTTGCTCAAGCAGCAACTGGCCGAGGTCGACAAGCTGCAGCCGCGGAGTCGACGTTCAGGGCGGAGCTGACGGTGCGTTTGTACTGGGCGGGCGCCGTCATCGTCCCGGCCCCGACACCTACTTCGCCATGCCTGCGGCCTCGTCGTCGATGGCTTTCTGCACCGAGCGGTAGAACGCCTCTCGCGCCTCGCTGGCGACGCGGTCGGTCGCGCCTGCGGCCCAGTCGGCGTTCGAGGCGATCACGATCTTGCGCTTCGGGTCGATGAAGATCGCCTGACCGAAGATGCCGCGCGCGGTGAAGCTGCCGTCGTTGTACGTCCACCACTGGTAGCCGTAGCCGCGGCCGGGCCGGCCGATGTCGGCGCGTTCGGTCGTGGCTTCGGCGAGCCAGCCGTCGGGCACGATGCTCTGTCCGCGGATGCGGGCGCCGCCCAGGATGAAGAGCCCGAAGCGGGCGAAGTCCCGCGTCGACGCCTGCAGGCAGCAGCCGCTGATCTCCTTGCCGGTGCGGCTCAGGATCCACGTCGCCTGCTGCTCCATGCCCGCGGGCACCCAGATCTTCTCCGACAGGTAGTTCGCCAGCGGCTTCTTCGTCGCAGCGATGAGCAGGACGCCGACGAGATTGGTTTCTCCCGTGCTGTAGTGCCAACGCGTTCCGGCCGGCACGTCGCGAGGCAGTCGACGCAGGTAGCTCACAAGCGCATCGACACCTTTCTCGGGCTTGTGGTTGTTGAATCTTGCGACGTCCGAGTTCGGATCGGCGTAGTCCTCGTTCCAACGAACGCCCGAGGTCATCGTCAGGAGCTGGCGGATGCTGACGTCGTCGTAGGCCGAGCCTTTCATCTCCGGGATGTAGTCGCTGACCTTGTCGTCCATGCTCCGGATGTAGCCGTCGCGGATCGCGGCGCCCACGAGCGTCGACGTGATCGACTTGGCCACCGAGAACGCGGTCCAGCGCCCGCTGCCGTCGAAGCCCAGGCCATAGCGCTCCAGGCGCAACTTGCCGTCGTGCACGATGAGCAGAGCCGCGCTGCGCTGGCCCGCCATGTAGGCGTCGACGTCCAGGCCGAGCTGCAGCGGCGGCCCCGGTGGCAGCGGCATCGGGGTGGCGCCGGCCGGCACGACGCGTGACTTGGCCAGAACCGGCAGCCGATCGAGCGCACGAAATGCTGCATCGCGCTGCGGCTGACTCCAGAACAGGACGTCGCGGTTGGTCGGCAGCGTCGCCAGCCACCCACGCGTCTCCTTGTCGAGACTGAACCAGCCGCCGACCCCGGCCACCCCGAGGGCGGCAAGCAGGCCCAGCGCAATCTTCTTCGCCTTCATGGCCGGAAGTTTCGCTCAGCCGAGCCAGGCACCGAACGCGCGCTGCAGCGAGCCGGGCGCCGTGATCGCCATGTACCCGAGACCGGCGATCGCGCCGGCGACGTGCGCGTCGTGGTTGACGCGACCGACGCGGGCGCGGCTGGCGATCACGCTGTAGGCCAGGAAGCCCACGGCGAAGAGCGGCGCCGGGATCGGCACCGGCAACGGCAGGATGAAGATCGACGACGTCGGAGCGACGACGACCGAAGCGAACAGCACGGCGAGGATCGCGCCCGACGCGCCCAGGCTAGCGTAGCCCGGCTGACGTCGATGGATGAGCCAGGTCGCGACGCTGCTGGTCAGCAGTCCCGCGGCATAGAGCGCGACGAAGCTTGGCGTGCCGAGGCGACGCTCGAGGCCGAAGCCGAAGGCCCAGAACGTGAAGCCGTTCAGTAGCAGGTGCGCCAGGTCGGCGTGGATGAAGCCGCTGGTGACGAGCGTGAACCAGTCGCCGCGCTGCACCAGGCCGTAGGGACGCAGCAGGTTGCGCTCGATCAGCGCGGGCCATGCGAACAGGCCGAGCCCGCTGAAGACGAGGATCGCCGCCAGCAACAGCATCGAAGCCGGAGCGCCGGCGCTGAGGCGAACGAGCTCGTCCATGCCCGCATCTCAGGGATCGGACGAGCGCAACAGTCCACCGAGCATTTGCCGCAAAGCTAGGCACCACCTCGAGCTTCGGCGGCGCGAAGATTCATGGCGCGCTTTCTGATCTCCTTGACGCAGCTGGAGAGTTCTCCCTCGGAAAAGCCTGGTCGGGAGCTTTCATCCTCCAACGCTGTTGCTGCCCGATCAAACGCATCCGGCTCGCTCTGCGTCGAGAGGACGCCGATGGAGAACTTTGGCGAACCGCGCCACTGAACCGTCACCATGTTGCCGACGCGGAGCAGTTCAAAGTCTTGAAGGGCTGGCATGGTCAGTCTCGGTGGGAAGCGCCGCTCGACGAGCGATCTGCGGCAATGCGAGAGCATTACACGTTTGTGCGCCGGCCACTCGACCGCTCGGCGTGGCGCTGACCTACTCCTTCGCCGCAGCCTCTTCAACCGTGAGCACGGCTTCGGGCGTAGCTTCGAGTCGGTCCTTGGGGATGGATTTCCCGCTGACGTCAGAGAGACCATATGTACCGAGCTCGATCTTCTTCAGGGCCCGGTCGATGTGACCGAGACGCCGCAGGTCGACGTCATGCCTCGCCTGCAATACTTCCTTTCGGTCCAGCGCCTGCGCGGCGTCCTCATACTCTTTCGCCTCTTCGCCACGCTCCTCCTGAAGATCGTTCATCTCCTTCAGGGCGGCACCTTCGGCGTCCAGAAGTTCCGTCTTCAACGCCTCCAAACGCCCTCGTTGACCGGCGATGAATTCTTGGCTTAGAGCACTCTTGTTCGACATGTCGATTCCAGGATGTTTGGTTGCGGGAGGACTCGATCTTGCTTACCGGCTGGCCCATTGAACCAGGTCGCGGGCGGGGGGCTACAACAAGTGGGAAGTGAACG
>JAYVVB010000230.1:0-4889 GCA_043787455.1 Rhizobacter sp. | reverse complement strand
AGCGAGGATCGCTGCGAATGGCTCGTCCCGGGCATGCTCAGGGACAAGGTCATCGCTCTCGTCAAGACCTTGCCGCAGCGCCCGCGCTCGCGCCTCGTGCCGCTCCCGGAATACGCGGCCGAGTTCATCGCCGAGGTCGAATACGCGGATGGCAGTCTCGTCGACGCGCTCGCCGCGCATGCGGCGAAGCGCACCGGACTGCCGCTCCGCCGCGCCGACTTCAAGCACGAGCAACTCGCGCCGCATCTGCTCATGAACCTGCGCGTGGTCGACGAGCACGGCCGCCAGCTCGGCGAGTCGCGCCGGCTCGGCGAGCTGAAAGCGAGCCTGGGCGCGCAAGCGCGATCGGCGTTCCAGGCATTGGCAGCGATCCGGCTCGCGCCGGCCGAGGCTGCGCAGTCTTCGAGCGAGCTATCGGCGAAAGCCGTGCCGGCGAATACGCACCGCCAGCGCGCCGATCGAACGACCGAGAACGTGTCCGCTTCGACCGCGGCCATCGACCGTGCGCCCATGGGGTATAGGGCCTGGACTTTCGGCGACCTGCCCGAGCTGATGGAAGTGCGCCAGGGCGGCCAGGCGCTGATCGGCTATCCGGCCCTGATCGACAAAGGCACGCACGTCGAGATCGAGGTTTTCGACGAGCCGGAGGTCGCGGCGACGAAACACCGCGTCGGCCTGCGCCGGCTCGTTGCCCTGCAGATTCGCGACGCGCTCAAGTCGGTCGAGAAGACCCTGACGATGGAAGTGCAGCGGCTCGCGGTCGCCTACCTGCCGCTCGGCACGGCAGAAGAGCTGCGCGCGCAGATCGTCGAAGTCGCGCTAGCCCGCGCTTTCCTCGTCGAGCCGCTGCCGGCCGATGCGGCTGCGTTCGCCCGGCGCGTCGACGAAGGCCGCGGCCGGCTGATGCTGATCGCGCAGGAGGTCACGCGGCTCGCGGCCGCCGTGCTGGCCGACTTCGCCGCGGCTCAGAGAAAGCTCAAGGATGCGCGCCCGCCGAAGGAGGTCGCCGACGACATCGCGGCCCAGCTCGAGCGGCTCGTGCCGAAGCGCTTCATCGCCGACACGCCCTGGGAGCGGCTTGCGCACCTGCCGCGATACCTGAAGGCGATTGCGATGCGCCTCGAGAAGCTTCGTGCCGATCCCGCGCGTGACGTGTCGCGACTTGCGGAGCTGCGTCCGCTCGAGCAGCGCTACTTGAAGAAGCTCGCCGAACGTCGTGGCGCACGCGACGCCCGCCTCGACGAGTTCCGCTGGTGGCTCGAGGAGCTGCGCGTCGGCCTGTTCGCGCAGGAGCTGAAGACCCCGCAGCCTGTCAGCGCCAGGCGATTGGAGAAAATCTGGGCCCAGGCCTTCGCCTGACCGATCGCCCGGACCGTCGCCCGTGCGACTCACGAAAGCCGCCATGTCGAGGTCGAGATTCATGAAGCTCCTCGGGAAGAAGCCCATCGTCGACTGGGCCGTCGTGCCGGCGTCGACACGCGAGATCGACGCCGTCGTGACGCATTGCCGCCGACTCGTGAGCCGGCGCGCGATGATGGCTGCCGGCGTCGCCGTCGTGCCCTTGCCTGGCATCGACTGGATCACCGACGTCGCGGTGCTGATGCGCCTCATCCCCGACATCAACCACGCCTTCGGGCTCACGCCGGCGCAGATCGAGCGCCTCGCGCCCGATCGGCGCGTCGTCGTCTACAAGGCGATCTCGGCCGGCGGTGGCATGCTGATCGGCAAGCTCGTGACGCGCGAGCTCGTGATGAAAGTGCTGCGCATGGTCGGCGTGCGGCTCACGGCGCAGCAAGCCGCGAAGTTCGTGCCGATCGCGGGGCAGGCCGTGTCGGCCGTGCTGACGTACTCGTCGCTGCGCTACGTCTGCGAGCAGCACATCCAGCAATGCGTCGCTATCTCGCGCCAACTCATGTTGCCCGCGCCGACCGCGGCCGACGAATCGCGCTGAAGAATCCGGTCGAAGGGTCGACTCGTACTCGACTCGTACAATCACGACCGTTCGGGGCGTAGCGCAGCCTGGTAGCGCAACTGGTTTGGGACCAGTAGGTCGCGAGTTCGAATCCCGCCGCCCCGACCAGATCCGACCCGGCCTTCAGGCCTCACTGCCCGTAGCTCAACTGGATAGAGCAGTTGCCTTCTAAGCAACAGGTCGGGGGTTCGAGTCCCTCCGGGCAGGCCATCGACGGCTTGCCTTGGCGTGCAGATCGAGGCGATCGACAGCCTAGAGGTTGCGCTGCAAAAAGCGCGGAATCGGCAGCCAGCCGAAGAGGCTGACGGCGCCGAAAGCCTCCGTGCGACTTGCGCTCAAGGGCGCGATGCCGGGCAGCGATCGGTTGACCGAGCCGGGCGCGCGCGGCGTGATCGTCAACAGCGTCGGCCTGGAACGCTCGACGCCAGACAGCTCGGCACGAGGTGCCCGGGAGTCCAGGCCCACCGGCGGACGCCGCGTCGAGCGCAGCACCGGCTCGACCCACTCGAGGATCGGCGCCCACTGCGCCATGTCGATCTGGGTTTGCGCCGGCGGCAGGTCGAACAGGGTGAGTCCCTGCTCGACGCAGCGGACGTAGGCCTGGGTCTCGCGCAGGACGCCGAGGAATTTCAGCTTGAGCTCGGCGGCCCAGTCCTCGAGGACGTCGGCGGCCTTGGTCCGGCCATCGATGCGCATGCCGACCGCGGCGACCTTGCACTGGCCGCTGGCGACGCGCGGCAGGGTCATGAGCTCTGCGAAACAGTCCGCGGTCGATTCGCGATCGAAGGCCGAATGGCAGATCGGGATCAATATCGCGTCGGCATAGATCGAGACTCGAGCGAGATCGAATCCGCGCAATCCGCCGGGAGTATCGAGAATGACCTGTTGGATGCCCGCCGGCGGCCGCAGCACGTTGCGCGGGTCGACGGACCACCCCATGATCGACGGGCAACGTACGTCGGATCGCAAATGGCGCAGGCGTAGCCAGGATTGGGTCGATTGCTGGCGATCCATGTCGCCCAGCATCACCGGCAGATTCGCGTGCGCGCAATACGCGGCCAGGTGCGTCGCCAGAGTGCTCTTGCCGCTTCCGCCTTTACGGTTGACAACTGCGATAACGGGCATGATTGCCGATACTAGCATCGGCGTTTTGAGCCGAAACGGGCAATAAGCCGGGCAAAACCCGGTCAAAACCCCATCGGCGGGCACGGCATCGCGGTTGGAGGGCGAAGGGGTCGGACCTCTGTCAATGCCGTCGATACTGCGTCGCGCCGAACAGGACTTCGCGTTCCTTGTCGCTGCGCAACGGCTTTCTTAGGTGGCTGAGAACCTCGACGCCACGTTGCACTGCCGGTCGCGCCGCGATGCGATCGAACCACGCCTTCAGCGTCGGATAGTCGCCCCAGTCGATGCCCTGGTTCTGCCACGAGCGCAGCCACGGGAAGATGGCGATGTCGGCGATCGTGTATTCGTCGGCGGCGATGTACTCGCTCGATTTCAGGCGCTTGTCCATCACGCCGTAGAGACGCTTGGCCTCGTTGCTGTAACGGTCGATCGCATAGGGAATCTTTTCCGGGGCGTACAACCGGAAGTGATGGGCCTGGCCGAGCATCGGGCCGACGCCGCCCATCTGGAACATGAGCCACTCGAGCGTGCGATAGCGGCCGCGCAGATCGCTCGGCAGGAAGCGCCCGGTCTTGGCCGCGAGGTACATCAGGATCGCGCCCGACTCGAACACCGAGATCGGCTGGCCGTCGGGGCCGTCGGGGTCGACGATCGCGGGAATCTTGTTGTTCGGACTGATCGCGAGGAACTCGGGCTTGAACTGATCGCCGGCGCCGATGTTCACGGGAATCGCGCGATAGGCGAGGCCGCATTCCTCGAGCATGACGTGGACCTTGTGGCCGTTTGGCGTGGCCCACGAATACACTTCGATCATCGCGTCGCATCCTCGAAGAAAAAGGGCAACTCGGCCCGGCGCACGACTCTAGTGGATCGGGGACAAGCATGCTCGGATCGATCAAGAGTTTTCTGGCCAGGGCGAGCGGCAGCGCCGAAAGGGACGTGATTGCGACCTGGGCGCGCCGCCAGGGCTATGCCTGGAAGCGCGAGAAAAACGGCGACGGCTTCGCCATCGACGGCACCTCGAAGGCAGCGCCCTGGCGTCTCGAATGGGGCCATCCGCAGCGACCGTACATCACGGGCCACGAGCTGCGAATCCGCATGGTGCTCGACCTGCCGGCCGACCTGCAGATGCTCGTCATGACCCGACCGCTCGAGGAATCGCTCGAGAAGGAAGCGTTCGAGCTCGGCACCCAAGGCAACCAGACGCAGGTCGGCGACGCCGTGCTCGAGGAGACGCGTTGGCTCGTGATGTTCCCGAAGATCGTCTTCAACCAGTCGAAGACCTTACGCAGCCACTTCGCCGGCGTCTCGAGCCTCGACTACGAAGGTGGAGCGTGGCTCGAGACGAGGCTCGCGAAATCGCTCGAGCGCGCCGCGGGCACGTGGCTCAGCGGGTCGCCGCCGTTCCTGCTCATGACTCTGCGCGGCCGCCTCTATCTGCGCCTTCAGCTCGCCGACGCCGACGAGAGCGACCTCGTCGCCGCGCTCGAGCTCTTCCAGATCGCGGCCGAGGAGGCGCTGCGCGTCGCCCGCGCGCGCGGAGATGCCCCGGTCCTGTGGAAGGGCGCGAAGACCAAGTCCGCGTGGCAGACGCTGCCGCCCAACACGCGGCGCTAGCGCCGCGCTAGCGGGAACGCCGCGGCCTGCCGAAATCGGGCCGCGAGCGACCCGATCAGGAGTGCTTGCCGAGCTCCATCTTGGCGATGGCGTTGCGATGGACCTCGTCGGGGCCGTCGGCGAAGCGCAGCGTCCGCGCGCTGGCGTAATAGCCGGCGAGCGGGAAGTCGTCGGA
>JAYVVB010000229.1:0-3710 GCA_043787455.1 Rhizobacter sp. | reverse complement strand
GCAGGCGCTGCCCTGGGTCGAGCGGCTGCGCGCGTGCGGCCTCGACGCCGAGGCCCTGCCGCTGATCGAGATCGCCGCCGTTGACGACCCGCGCGAGGTGCTCGAGGCGTGGCACAGCCTGGCGAGCCGGCGACTCGTCTTCTTCGTCAGCGCCAACGCGGTCGAGCACTTCTTCGCTGCGCGTCCGGGCGACGTCGTCTGGCCGAAGGATCTCGAAGCGGCCGTCCCGGGGCCGGGCACGGCCGCGACGCTGCACGATCTCGGCGGCACGGCGCTCGTCGTCGTCGCGCCGGCCGGCGACGCGCTGCAATTCGATTCGGAGGCGCTCTGGACGCGTCTGCAGGCTCGCGACTGGCAGGGCGCGAGCGTGCTCGTCGTCCGCGGCGACGGCGGCCGCGACTGGCTCGCCGACCGCCTCGTCGAGGCCGGCGCGTCGGTCGATTCTGTCAGCACCTATCGGCGCCTCGTTCCCGACTTCGCCGGCGCAGCTCGCGATCGACTGGACGCCGCGCTGACCGACAACCCCGCCATCTGGCTCTTCAGCAGCTCCGAGGCCGTCGCCAACCTCGAGAGCGCGGCGGGGACCGGGCGCTTCGCCGGCGCGCACGCGGTCGCCACGCATCCGCGCATCGCTGCGCGGGCACGCGCCGCGGGCTTCGGTCACGTGCTCGAGGCCGGCTCCGGGCTCGACGCGGTGGTGGCCTGCATACAATCGATCGGACTGTGAACGACGACCTCTCGCCTGCCTCCGCGCCTCGCGACATCGCCGCTCCGAACGCCCCATCCGCCTCTCCGTTCGCATCGGCCGCGCTGCCCGGCCGGACTGCCGAGCCGTCGCGGGCTCCCGGCTCGCGCGGCCTGCCGCTCGCGGTGCTGCTGGTCACCTTGCTGGCGATCATCGCCATCGTCTTCGCCTGGCGCGCCGACCAGCGCGTGCGCTCGAGCGAGCGCGAGCTCGTCCAGCGCCAGCAGGACAGCGCCGTTCTGGCCACAGAAGCGACCCTGGTCGCGCGTCAGGCGCAGGAAGGTGCGCGCGAAGCCGCCGCCAAGGTGGCGCTGCTCGAGGCGCGTCTCAACGAGGTCGCTGTCCAGCGCAGCCAGCTCGAGGCGCTGGTCCAGTCGGTGGCGCGTTCGCGCGACGAGAACCTCGTCGGCGACGCCGAATCGGCGCTCCGGGCCGGGCTGCAGCAGTCTTCACTCACCGGCAGCGCCGAGCCGCTCGTCGCCGCGCTGAAGCAGCTCGACGACCGCTTCGCCCGCGCCAACCAGCCGCGCCTGGAGCCGGTGCGCCGCGCGATCGCGCGCGACCTCGACCGCGTCAAGGCGGCCAACGTCGCCGATGTCGCGACGCTCTCGATCAAGCTCGACGAGGCGGTGCGCATGGTCGACGAGCTGCCGCTGCTCTCGGCTGCCGAGCCGCGCCGCGATCTCGCGCGTGGGGCGGGAGCGTCGGGTGCCGAAGCGGCATCGGCAGCTGCGACAGCCGCGTCGGCGGCGGTCGGCGACGCGCAGGGCAGCCTCGGGGCGTGGCTGTCGAACCGCTTCGGCGCGGCCGGAAACTTCCTCGTCGGCAGCGCCTGGTCGGAGATCCGCTCGCTCGTTCGCATCACCCGCATCGACCAGCCGGAAGCGATGCTCGTCGCTCCCGACCAGGCGTTTTTCCTGAAGGAGAACCTGAAGCTGCGTCTGCTCAATGCGCGGCTGTCGCTGATGGCGCGCCAGTTCGACGCCGCGCAGAGCGATCTGCGCTGGGCGCAGGGAACGATCGATCGCTATTTCAACCACTCGTCGCGGCGCACGCAGGTCGCCTCCGAGCTGCTGCGCCAGGTCGCGCAACAGGCGCGCCAGTCACCGGCCGCACGACCGGACGACACGCTGGCGGCGCTCGCCGCGGTCGCCGGCACGCGCTAGGGCGTTCGCCGTTTCGGATCCTGGCGTGCGTCTCGCGATCTGGTTCATCCTGCTCTTCGCCGTGGCCGTCGTCGCGGCTGCGACCTTCGGCACCAACGACGGCCTGGCGAGCTTCTACTGGGGCAGGTGGCGGCTCGACCTGTCGCTCAACTTCTTCGTCCTACTGCTGGTCGCGATCTGCTTCGTGCTGGTCGGCGCGATCCAGGGCGTTAACTCGCTCGTCGGCCTGCCGCGTCGCGCACGCGAATGGCGCACGGCGCGACGCGATCGCAGCGGCCAGGCCGCCTTGCGCGAAGCCTTGGCCCTGTATTTTGGCGGCCGCTACACGCGCGCCCAGAAGGCGGCGCAACGCGCGCTCGCGATCCAGGCCGAGACGCCCGAGCTCGCGCAGGACGACGAGTTCACCGTGCTCGGTCATCTGCTCGCAGCGGGCAGCGCGCATCGTGTCCAGAACCGAAGCTTGCGCGACGAGGAACTGCGTCGCGCTCTCGAGCTGTCGCGACGCAATCCGGCGGCAAGATCCGCCGAGGAGGGTGCGCGTCTGCTCGCCGCCGAATGGGCGCTCGACGATCGCGACGCGGCGCGCGCCAGCGAGCTGCTCAACGATCTGCCGCTCGGGGTGTCGCGGCGCACGCACGCCTTGCGGCTGAAGCTGCAAGCCGCACGTCTCGGCCGCCAGCCGCAAGAGGCCTTGAAAACGGCGCGTCTGCTGGTCAAGCATCAGGGGATCTCGGGTGTCGCCGCCGCGGGGCTGGTGCGCTCACTGGCGTTCGAATCGCTCGACACCCGGCACGACATCGATCAGTTGCGTCGCCTCTGGCTGTCGTTCGACCCGGCCGACCGGCGCGATCCGTTCATCGCCGCGCGCGCCGCGACCCACGCCGCAGCGCTCGGCGCGAATGACGACGCGCGCACCTGGCTTCGTCCCTTCTGGGACCGGATCGCCGAGCTCGCGCCCGAGGAGCGTGTGGTCGTCGCCGTCGCCCTCGCGGGTGCGGCCTCGGGCATCGGCGCCGAGTGGCTGCCGCGGCTCGAGTCGGCTGGTCAGACGCTGCCCCGCGACGGCGCCGTCGCGCTGGCCACCGGACGCGCCCTCGCCGAACGCGGCTTGTGGGGCAAGGCGCGAACGCTGCTCGAGCAGGGCGCCGCGGATGGCGCGCTGTCTGCACCGGTGCGCCGGACGGCGTGGATCGCGCTCGCGGAGCTGGCTGCGCAGGAGGGCGACATCGCGCGCGCTGCGCGCTGCTACGAGAGTGCCGCCCGTCAGGCCTGACGAGGGCCGCTGCTACAATTTCCGGCAGGGCGGCTGTAGCTCAGTTGGATAGAGTACTTGGCTACGAACCAAGGGGTCGTGGGTTCGAATCCTGCCAGCCGCACCATACGAATCGACGCGTCAGATATTCGCCCCTCTCGGGGCGTTTTTCTTTGCGCGTAGCTCCATGAAACGAGCCGGTCCAAGGGCGCGGATCGGGGCCCCGGCTTTGGATGGCCATCGTTCCTCGATGCAGTGCCGCATTGATCGGCATCGGTAAAAACCATCATTCAAACCCCCGGATCGTGGGGGCTGTCTTGGGGCATTCGCGCCCCTAACATAAGTCGCTTCTAAGTGTCGGTCTACAGAATCGCCGGGTCGAATCCAGCAACCGAGGGGACGTTATGTCGAATGAGTGCACCGATACAAGAAGCAATTCGCTAGCGGCGCTATCGTCCTGGGCGGCGCGCTCCGGCCGAAGCCTCGCCAGGAATTCGTCGCTCGCGCTGGTCGCGCTCGTGGCGACCGCGTCCGTGGCGCACGCCGA
>JAYVVB010000228.1:0-2710 GCA_043787455.1 Rhizobacter sp. | reverse complement strand
CGCAGACCGCGCCCTTGCGCTTGCCGCCTTGGTTCACGGCCACCGCCGTGTCGTTGACGACCTTCAGGAACGGCACCACGCCCTGGCTCTTGCCGTTCGTGCCCTTGATGTGGCTGCCGAGCGCGCGCACGTTGGTCCAGTCGTTGCCAAGGCCGCCGGCGAACTTGCTCAGCAGCGCGTTTTCTTTCAGCGCTTCGTAGATGCCGTCGAGGTCGTCGGCCACGGTCGTCAGGTAGCAGCTCGACAGCTGCGAGCGGCGCATGCCGGCGTTGAACAAGGTCGGCGTCGAGCTCATGAAGTCGAAGCTCGAGAGCACTTCGTAGAACTCGATCGCGCGCGCTTCGCGGTCGATCTCGCCGAGCGCCAGGCCCATCGCGACGCGCATGTAGAAAGCCTGCGGCAGCTCGATCCGCTGCTCGTCGATGTGCAGGAAGTAGCGGTCGTAAAGCGTCTGCAGGCCGAGGTAGTCGAACTGCAGGTCGCGGTCGGCGCGCAGAGCGGCACCGAGGCGCGGCAAGTCGAACTGCAGCAGCTTTTCGTCGAGCAACTCGGCCTGCACGCCCTTCTTGATGAAGCCAGGAAAGTACTCGGCGTAGCGCGCGTGCATGTCGGCATGCAGCGCCTCTTCACCGAGGATCTCGCGGCGAATCGTGTGCAGCAGCAGCCGCGCGGTGGCTCGCGTGTAGCCCGGGTCTTTCTCGATCAGCGTGCGCGCGGCGAGGATCGCCGCCTTGTGGACCTCGTCGATCGAGACACCGTCGTAGAGATTGCGGCGCGTCTCGGCCAGGATCGGATCGGGCTTGACGTCGGCGCCGAGGCCGGCGCAGGCCGACTCGATCAGCGTCTGCATCCGTGCCGAATCGAACGGCACGCGCACGCCGCGGTCGACGACCATCAGTGTCGGAGGCGCCACGACCGGCGCGACGCCCTGGCGCGCACGCTCCTGCGATCGGCGCTCGCGATAGAGCACGTAGGCGCGCGCGACCTCGTGATGACCGCCGCGCATCAGGCCGAGCTCGACCTGGTCCTGTACGTCCTCGATGTGGAACGTGCCGCCGCCCGGACGCGAGCGCAGCAACGCGCGCACGACCGATTCGGTCAGGCCGTCGACAGTCTCGCGCACGCTCGCCGAGGCCGCGCCCTGCGTGCCGTGGACGGCCAGGAAGGCCTTCATCAGCGCGACCGCGATCTTGTTCGGCTCGAACGAGACGACGGCGCCGTTGCGACGCAGGATCTGGTAGCCCTGGTAGGCCGACGCGACCGGCGCGGGCCGGCCGGAAACCCGGGCTGAGGCCTGAGCGACGGTGCTCGCCTGGGCGGTGGTTGCTTGCATGTATTCCTCTCTTGGGTGCCCCGGCGGCCTGGCCGCTCGGGGCGCTTTTGTCATGGTTGCGACAGAGCGAATCTCCGTCTGCAAGCGCGCGAAATCACGATCTTCGGGACCCGCTCCGCGGGATCCGTTCTAGCGCGCGAAGTGAAAATTCAGGATACAACGAGAACACTATATCTGGGGTGTGGAGCGCCAACAACCACTACCTATAGCGTCTAACCCGTAGATATGTCACGAATCGATTGTCGCCGATTTCGCCCGCCGCAGAGCCTTAAGGGGCTCCTTTTTCGGCCCTCTGGTTCAGGCCGCGTCAGGCCGCGAAACGAAGCCTCGCCGGCGACGCGAGGCGGCGCAGCCGAGGCCAGTCGAAGCCCGCGCCGGGGTCGTCCTTGCGACCCGGCGCGACATGCTCGTGGCCGGCCACGGCCCGGATCGGATAGCGCTCGGCGATGCTCGCGATCAGGCCTGCGAGCGCCGTGTACTGCGCGTCATCGAAGGGATCGCCCTCGAGCCCTTCGAGCTCGATGCCGATCGAGAAATCGTTGCAGCCCTCGCGCCCTTGCCAGTTCGACGCGCCGGCGTGCCAGGCGCGTTCGTCTCCCGAAACGAACTGCAGCAGCTCGCCGTCGCGTCGGATCAGGAAATGAGCCGAGACGGCCAGGCCGCGGATCGTCTCGTAGTACGGGTGCTCGCTCCAGTCGAGTCGGTTGGTGAACAACCGCTCGATCGCGCCCCCCCCGTACTCGCCCGGCGGCAGGCTGATCGAGTGAAGGACGACGAGATCGGTCGCCAGCGCGACGGGTCGCGGCCCGAAGTTGGGCGAAGGCACGGCGCGCGCGCGGCGCAGCCAGCCGCCCGCCCACGCAGCTCTCGTCACTCGCGGTCCACGCTGCCGGCGTCGCCGCCGACGTTGACGTTGAGCCGCGCCATGCGATAGCGCATCTGGCGCAGCGACAGGCCCAAACTGATGCCGGCGGCCGTGCGGTTGAAGCGGTGATGCTCGAGCGCGCGCACGAGGATGTCGCGCTCGACGTCGTCGAGAAACTTCGCGAGGTCGCTCGGCAGAGGCTCTTCGACCGGCGCCATGCGCGCCTGCGATCGTCCGCCTTCGATGACCGACTCCGTCGCCGCGGCGATCTGGTCGAGCTCCTGCGCCGCGCTGTCGGTGAACACCGACTCCGGCAGGCCGAGGTCGTAGACATCGAGCTCTTCCGCGCCCGACAGGGCCACCGCGCGATGGAGCAGGTTCTCGAGCTCGCGGACGTTGCCCGGAAACGGATGGCGCGACAGGTGCACGATCGCGTCGCGCGTGAGACGCGGCGCCGGCCAGACGCCGGCGTCGCGAGCCAGACGCTCGAGGATGCGCTCGCTCACCACCGA
>JAYVVB010000227.1:0-2804 GCA_043787455.1 Rhizobacter sp. | reverse complement strand
GGAGCAGGAATGTGTGCACTTTACTTGCTGGCACAGCCCTTCGAAATGGGATTTGAACCGGGGCTGGCCCGTGCGAGGGCACATGGTCAAGGACCGTAGGGTATAGAAGGCCTTCTACACACAGTTACACACTGTGCAAGACGCTGTTCGTCGTCGACGCGATGCAGGGCCAGGACGCGGTCAACACCGCCAAGGCGTTCAAGGAGGCGCTGCCGCTGACCGGCATCGTGCTCACCAAGATGGACGGCGACTCGCGCGGCGGCGCGGCGCTCTCGGTGCGCCAGATCACCGGCGCTCCGATCAAGTTCGCCGGCGTCAGCGAGAAGATCGACGGCCTCGAAGTGTTCGACGCGCAACGCCACGCCGGCCGCGTTCTTGGCATGGGCGACATCGTCGGCCTGGTCGAGGAGGTGCAAAAGGGCGTCGATATGGCGGCCGCGCAGAAGCTGGTTGAGAAGGTCAAGTCCGGCGACAGTTTCGATCTGAACGACTTCCTGTCGCAGATTTCCCAGATGAAGAAGATGGGAGGCCTCGGCGGGCTGATCGACAAGCTACCCTCGCACCTGACCGGGAAGGCCGGCCAGCTCGGACCCGCCGAGATGGACCGTGCCGAACGCGACGTGCGCCGCATGGAAGGCATCATCTGCTCGATGACGCCCCGGGAGCGCAGGAAGCCCGAGCTGCTCAAGGCCACCCGCAAGCGCCGCGTGGCCAGCGGCGCGGGCGTGCAGGTGCAGGAGGTCAATCGCCTCCTGAACCAGTTCGAGCAGATGCGCGACGTAATGAAGAAGATGAAGGGTGGCGGGATGATGAAGATGATGAAGCGCATGGGCGGCATGAAAGGTCTCGGCGGCATGCGCTGAGCGGCGTTCCAGCGAAGGCAGCACGAGAAAACAGCGATGGATCCAATACTGATTTCGGTGGCAGCCCTGTTCTGCGCCCTGCCGCTCGTCTGGTGGCTGGCGAGGAAGCAAGGGCCGACGGTGCGGCCCGAGATGCCGGCCGAACGCCTCGACACGCTCGCGGGCTGGCCGCCCGAGCCGACACGGATCCTGCGGTCGTCGGAGCGACTCGCCTTCAGCACCCTGAAGCTCGCCCTGCCTGGTTACCTGATCCTGGCCCAGGTGCCGCTGGCGCGCTTTCTCACCGTGCCCAAGCGCAACTCGTACGCCGAATGGATGCGCCGGCTCGGCAACCAGTGCGTCGACTTCGTCGTCTGCGACGTCACCTCGCAGGTCGTCGCCGTGGTCGAGGTCCGGCCGCCGATGGACGGGCTCGACCAGAAGGTCCGGGTTCGCCTCGATCGCGTCGCGCGCGCCCTCAAGGCCGCCAAGATTCCGCTTCACGTCTGGAACGAGGAGAAGCTGCCGACGATTGAGGCGGCTCGCGAAAAGCTCCTGCCGAACGTGCCCGCGGTGCCGGCGAGCATGACGAAGAAGACCGCTGTCGTCGCGGCCGCGGTTGCACCGGCTGCCGCGATGGCGATGGTCGACGAAGCGATGGTCCACGATGCCGTCGTGGAAGGCGGCGCGGCGATCGATCCGTTCGCCGACACCGATCGCGACTGGACTCAAGGCGAGGTGATCGAAGTTCTCGAGCCGAGCACCCAGTCTTGGTTCGACGAGCTCGAATCGGTGACTGCGGAGCTGCCGCCGCCCGAGAAGCGCTAGCTAGCGCTCGCTGGCTATCACTCGACCAGCGCAGCCGCGAACTCGCGCGCCCGGAAGGTCTGCAGGTCGGCCAGCTTCTCACCGACACCGACGAAGTAGACCGGCAGCGGCGCCCGACGCGAGCGTGACCAGAGCGCGATCGCTGCCAAGACGCCGCCCTTGGCCGTGCCGTCGAGCTTGGTGATGACGAGCCCGGTGAGCTGCAAGGCCTCGTCGAAGGCCTTCACTTGCGCGAGCGCGTTCTGGCCGGTGTTGCCATCGATCACCAGCAGCACTTCGTGCGGCGCACCGGCCTCGGCCTTGCCGATGACTCGTCTGATCTTCTTCAGCTCTTCCATCAGGTGCGTCTGCGTCGCGAGGCGCCCCGCCGTGTCGACGATGACGACGTCGCAGCCGCGCGCCTTGCCGGCGACGACGGCATCGAACGTGACGCCCGCCGGATCGCCGCCCTCCTGGCTCACGATCTCGATCCGGCCGCGACCGGCGTCGACGCCGGCGCTGGTGCCGGTCTTGCCGGCGCGTTCAGCCCAGGCCACGAGCTGCTCGCGCGCCGCGGCGCGAAAGGTGTCGGCGGCGGCGAGCAGCACCTTCTGGTCGGAGTCGAGGAGATGGCGCGCGAGCTTGCCGACGCTCGTCGTCTTGCCGGCGCCGTTGACGCCGACGACCATGATCACGGTCGGGGTGTGCGCGCCGATCTCGAGCGGACGCTCGAGCGGCTGGAGCAGATCCTCGATGCATTTCGCCAGCAGGCGCCGCGCCGCAACCGGATCGCGAACGTGGGCCCGCGTGACGCGCGCCTGCAGATCGTCGAGCAGGTAGACGGTCGCTTCAGCGCCGGTGTCGGCCTGGAGCAGCGCGACCTCGAGGTCTTCGTAGAGCTCGTCGCCGATCTCGGCGCCGATGAACGCGCCGGCGAGCGTCGAGCCGGTGCGCTGCAGGCCGGTCTTGAGCTTGGCGAGCCAGCCCGAACGATCCTCCTCGGACCCTGCGCCGATCTCCGTGTCGATCGGGGCCGCCGTCGGCTCTTCGCTCTCGGCGTGCTTCGACGCCGGCTTCTTGCCGAAGAAGAGCTCGCCGACATCGGCATTCAGCCACTCGAGCGCGGTGCGCGGCTTCGATTCGCGCTCGCCAGCG
>JAYVVB010000226.1:0-3887 GCA_043787455.1 Rhizobacter sp. | reverse complement strand
GACCGGCTGCGCGAGGCCGGCGCCGGCGAAGAAGAACATCCTGACGCGACTGAAGAACGTCTTCCTCAAAACGGCGTCGACCTCGAGCGCGTTGGCGATCTCCTCGAAGCCCTTGGGCACGTTGAAGTACATCGTCGGCGCGATCTCGCGCAGGTTCTTCAGCGTCTCCCCGATCAGCGCCGGCGTCGGCTTGCCCTCGTCGATGTAGAGCGTGCCGCCGTTGTAGATCACGAGGCCGACGTTGTGGTTGCCGCCGAAGGTGTGGTTCCACGGCAGCCAGTCGACCAGCACCGGCGGCTCGTCGGCGAGCTGCGGGAAGCACTGGCGGATCATCTGCTGGTTCGAGCACAGCATGCGCTGCGTGTTGATGACCGCCTTCGGGAGCTTCGTCGAGCCCGAGGTGAAGAGGAACTTGGCGATCGTGTCGGCATCGATCTTGGTGTGCGCCGTGTCGACCGCATCGGTCGGCTCGGTCGCGAGCAGGTCGGCAAACGATGTCGTCGCGCGCTCGTCGAGCCGGCCTTCGCCGAGCACGACCGGCGTGTCGCCCGGGACCACCGCCGCGATCGCCTTCGCGAACTGCGGCCCGCTCGCGAACACCAGGCCCGGCGTGAGCGTGTCGAGGATGTGGCGCAGCTTGCCGAAATCCTGCGACATCAGCGAGTACGCCGGCGACACCGGCGCGTAGGGCACGCCGGCGAGCATCGCGCCGAGACCAAGGAGCAGGTGCTCGATGTCGTTGTCGGACAGGATTGCGACCGGCCGCTCGGCCGAGAGGCCGCGATCGATCAGCGCCTGCGCGATCGAGCGCGCACTGGCGAGGGCCTCGCCGTAGCTCACGCAACGCCAGTCGCCGCCTTTTTCCAAGCTTTTTCGCTTGGCGACGAGCGTGCGCTCGGGCGCACGCCCGGCCCACTCGAGGAAGCGATCGGTGAGACGCAGCGGATACGGCGCCAGCGGCTCGCGCGAGATAACGAGCGTCGACCCGTCGCTGCGCCGCGTCAGGTTCGCTTCGAGCGAGCCGCCGAGCGGCAGCGCGCGGTAGCGCGGCGCGCTCGCGCCGCCCTCGCGTCCGGCTGCCGCGTCGGCGCTCAAGACTTCTTCACCTTCCCGGCCTTGCCGTCGAGAAAAGCGCGAACGCGTAGCTTCGCGGCCTCGTCGCCCGACGCGATCGCAGCCATCAACGACTCGACGAAGAGACCCTGGTCCTGCGCCATGTCGGCGATGCGCGGCAGGGCGTGCATGACGGCAAAGTTCGAGAGCGGCGCGTTGGCCGCGATCCGCTCGGCGAGCGCGAACGCCTTCTCGATGCCGGCGCCGGCATCGACGACGTACTGCGAGACGCCGATCGCCAAGCCCTCGGCGGCGTCGTAGACGCGGCCGGTGAGCATCATGTCGGTCATGCGCGCGACGCCGATCAGGCGCGGGATGCGCGCCGATCCGCCGCCGCCGACGAAGAGGCCGCGCT
Organism: Rhizobacter sp.; assembly: GCA_043787455.1. Classification (GTDB taxonomy): domain Bacteria; phylum Pseudomonadota; class Gammaproteobacteria; order Burkholderiales; family Burkholderiaceae_C; genus Schlegelella_A. The sequence continues at coordinate 2,419 of JAYVVB010000226.1, read as the reverse complement.
GTCCTTCCGGCAGGCCGTAGAACGCGCTCTTCTCGGCGATGCGCACATGGCACGACGCGGCCAGCTCGAGGCCGCCGCCGACGACCGCGCCGTGCAGCACCGCGACCACCGGCACGCGGCCGAACTGGATCTGCTCGAACGCGGCATGCCACGAGCGCGAGTGGACGATGCCCTCGGCGACGCTGCGCTCGGAGATCTCCGAGAGGTCGAGACCAGCGCAGAAATGATCGCCCTCGCCGCTCAGGACGACTGCGCGCGTCGCCTCGGGCAGGTTGACGAAGCAGGTGTGGAGCTGGGCGACCAGAGCATCGCTCACCGCGTTGCGTTTCGCGGGCCGGTTCAGACGCACATGCAGGACCGCGCCGCGCACCTCGAGCGCGAGGAGGTCGAGCGCAAGGAGCGGGGCCGACAGCGTGACGACGTCTGCCGGGTGGGCGGCGGCTGGCTTCATTGGTTAATCCTAGTAAACAAGATGAAACGAGCCATAGGGACTTACCGTTTCGCCAAAGTTAAGGGAAAACCTGTACTGTGCATCGGAAAATGATTATCGGAATAAACTAAATTTCGAGACGCGGCAGGTTCGTCTTTCAATGCCCCGTCACCGACCCGGCCGCTGATCACGGACACTTCGGCAACAGCCCGCGCCGATGCGGGCCGCTCGCGAGGAGTCGCCACCATGCTTCGCTTTCCGATCCGTTTCGCCGCTGCCGCGCTCGCCGTCCCGGTCGCGCTCGCTGCAACGAATGCCGCAGCCCAGGCGCCTGCGCCGGCTTGGCCGGCCAAGCCGATCCGCATGATCGTCACCTTCCCGCCCGGCGGCTCGTCGGACGCGGTCGTGCGCATCGTCGCGCCCAGGCTCGGCGAGCGGCTCGGCCAGCAGGTGGTGGTCGACAACCGGCCCGGCGCCGGCGGCAACATCGGCCTGGCGGCACTTGCCGCCGCGCCAGCCGACGGCTACACGCTCGGCGTCGGCGCCGCGGGCGGCCTGGCGGCCAACGCCGCGCTGTATCCGAAGATGCCGTTCGAGGCGCAGAAGGATTTCGTGCCGATCTCGCTGCTCGCTCACATCCCGTTCGTGCTCGTCGTCAATCCCGCATCGCCGGCGAAGAGCGTCGCCGATCTGCTCGCCCAAGCCAGGGCGGAGCCGGGCAAGGTCGCGGTCGGGCACGGCGGCAACGGCACGGCGATGCACCTCTCGTTGCAGCTGCTCAAGCTGATGGCCGGCGTCGACATGACTGAGGTCGCCTACCGAGGCTCGGGCCCGGTCGCACTCGACGTCATCGGCGGCCAGGTGTCGGCGGGGATGCTCGACCTGCCGTCGGTGCTGCAGCAGATCAAGGCCGGCAAGGTGCGCGCTCTCGCCGTCACCGGCAGCACCCGGCTCGCGCAACTGCCCGATGTGCCGACGCTGTCGGAGGCCGGCGTGAAGGGCTACGAGTCGACGGGCTGGTTCGGCGTCGTCGCGCCAGCGGCGACCCCCGCGCCTGTCGTCGCGCGATTGCAGAACGAGTTGCGCGCCGTACTGACCGAGCCCGAGGTCATCGCCAGTGCGCGCAGCGCCGGCGTCGAGCTGAGCCCGACGACCTCGGCCGAGTTCGGCCGCTTCATCGCCAGCGAGACCTTGAAGTGGGCCGACGTGATCAAGCGATCGGGCACGAAGCTCGATTGATGTCGCCGCGACGGAGCGCCTCATGACGACGACGTCCGACCCCGACCGCTTCGACGCCGACGTCGCGATCGTCGGCGCCGGCCCGGTCGGCCTGACGCTGGCGATCGATCTGGCGGCGCGCGGCCGCAGCGTCGTCGTCCTCGAGACGCGCCACCGCGGCGAGCCGCCGAACGTGAAATGCAACCACGTCGCGGCGCGGACGATGGAGCAGTTCCGACGGCTCGGCCTCGTCGCCCACGTGCGCGACGCCGGCCTGCCGGCGGACTATCCCAACGACGTCGTCTTCCGCACCTCGGTCACCGGCATCGAGCTCTCGCGTATCCGCATCCCGGCGCGCGCGACACGCTACAGCGACACGAGCGGGCCCGACGGGGGGTGGCCGACGCCCGAGCCGCCGCATCGCATCAACCAGATCTACCTCGAGCCGATCCTGTTCGCGCACGCCGAAGAGAAGCCGGGCGTGACGATCAGGAACCGTTGCGAGGCGACCTCGATCGCGCAGGACGAGGACGGCGTGACGATCGAGGCGCGCGACCTCGACAACGGCACCGGAGGGCGCGTGCACGCGCGCTTCCTCGTTGGCTGCGACGGCGGCCGCTCGATGGTGCGCAAATCCATCGGCGCGACGCTCGCCGGCACACCGGTGATCCAGCGCGTGCAGTCGACGTACATCCGCGCGCCCAAGCTGCTCGGCCTCGTTCCGGGCGAGCGCGCGTGGAGCTGCTACGCCGCCAACCCTCGGCGCAGCGG
>JAYVVB010000225.1:0-2698 GCA_043787455.1 Rhizobacter sp. | reverse complement strand
TCGTGGTCGCTCTTCGACATCGCCGCCTGGAGACGGCTCTGGCACTTCAGCCGCGAGGACTTCGCCGTCGCGGCGGCGACCTTCGCCGCGACGGTTTCGATCAAGCTCGAAATGGCGATCCTGCTCGGCACGATCCTGTCGCTCGTCACTTACCTGATGCGCACGTCGAAGCCGGCGATACGCATCATGGGCTTCGACAGCACGACACCGGCGCGGCCCTTCGTCGTCCGTGCCGACGTGCCGCATCCGCTGCCCGAGTGCCCGCAGCTGAAGATGATCCGGATGGAAGGCGAGGTCTACTTCGGCGCCGTCTCGTACGTGAGCGACCAGCTGCGCGATCTGCGCGCGCCGGCTCGATCGGCCAGGCATCTGCTCGTGATGGCCAAGAGCATGAACTTCATCGACCTCGCCGCTGCCGAGATGTGGCGCGGCGAGATGATCGTGCGGCGCAGGATCGGCGGCGACCTCTACTTCCATCGGCCGAGAGCGCGGGTGCTCTCGCTCTGGCAGCGTGTGGGCTACATGAGCGAGCTCGGCAGCGATCACATTTTTCCGGCCAAGCGGATCGCGATCGCGACCATCTTCGATCGCCTCGACCGCTCGATCTGCGCCCACTGCACGATCCGCGTCTTCGAGGAGTGCCAGACGCTACCGCTGCCGGTCGACGACGACGCCGCAGCGGGCTCGCCCGGGGCCTGCGCGCGCCCAGCGTCGTCCTGACGGCAGCGGCCGATCGGCGACTTCCCCTCGATTGAGGGTGACGACCGACGCGATGGCAGGTTTGATACGGCAAATCCGCTTCTACCCATATCAGGGGCGCGCGATCCCGGTACCCGCCTTTCTTTTTCGCGCCAAGGAGAAGTCCATGTCCACCTCGAATCATCGATCTGCAGATCGCACCGGCCGCGTGCTGGCCAGCGTCGCCGTCGCAGCCATCGCGGCTCTGGCCGTGATCGCTTCCTTTGGCCATCGGTCCGTGAGCGCCCAGGCGCAGGCCGATCCCGTGTCGAGCTTCGTGTCGCCGCTCGTTCGGGACTCGGCGCCGACGCCCTTCGTGACCGATCCCTCGCTGCCACCGGCGTCTTCCGCGCTCGAGCACGCCGCCGGCGGGCCGACGGAAATCGCGACGACCTTCTGAGCCGCGACGCCATCGGGGGCCGCCCTTTCCCCAGTGTTGGGGATAGAGCCGCCCGCGCTGTCGGGTCCGGGCCTTCGATTACGTTTTACTCAGTACAACGGCCATTCCAGCCGCGCGACATCTACTTTGAGGAACGAGCAACATGACCCATCGACCGCTTCGGACCCTTTTAGCGCTCCTGGCGCTCTCTGGCGGCTGGATCGCGGCGGCGCACGCCGATCGCGACGACGACGACCGGCGCCGTCCGTCGGAGCCGCAACTGCACCACGCCCGCAACGACAGCGGCGTCGCGACGACGATCAGTACCAACGGCTTCATCGACACCCGCAATCCCTTCTTCCGCCCGCTCGGCTCGAACGAGCGCAGCTGCTTTTCGTGTCATCAACCGCAGGACGGCTGGTCGATCACGCCCAAGGGCCTACGCGAGCGCTTCGAGCAGACGCGCGGCACCGACCCGGTCTTTCGCCCCGTCGACGGTGCCAACTCGCCGAAGGCCGACGTGTCGACGCTGCGCGCCCGCGAGAAAGCGTACAGCATGCTGCTGACGAAGGGCCTGATCCGCATCGGCCTGCCGATTCCGGCGACGGCGCAGTTCGAGCTCGTCGCCGTTGACGATCCCTACGGCTTCGCCAGCGCCAGCGAGCTCTCGCTCTTTCGCCGGCCGCTGGCCAGCACCAATCTGCGCTTCCTCAGCACCGTGATGTGGGACGGTCGCGAAACGCTGCGCGACGCGACTTCGTCGATCTGCCTGTTCGGCACGCTGACCTGCTTCGCGCCGCTCGGAGTCGACCTGACGACGCAGGCGAACGACGCTGTCACGGGCCACGCTCAGGGGACGATGCCGTTGACGACAGCACAGCGCCAGGCGATCGTCGATTTCGAGCTCGGCCTCTTCACCGCGCAGATCCGCGACGACGGCGCGGGCCGGCTCACGGTCCACGGCGCGAAGGGCGGGCCGTCGAACCTGCAGGGCGTGCTTTCGTACTTCGGCATCAACGACACGCTGGTCGGCGACTACCGGACGAACACGAGCTTCTCGCCCGAGGCGATGACGCTCTATCGCGGCTGGCAGTCGTACATCGAGGACGCGCGTCGGCCCGAGGCCGAGGATCGCGACCGCGGCGTCGCCGTCGCCCGGCGCGCGATCGCGCGCGGCGAGGCGCTCTTCAACGGCAAGGCGATCGCGATCACCGGCGTCAAGGGCCTCAACGACGACCTCAACGTCGCCGTCATCCCCGGTACCTGCACGACTTGCCACAACACGCCCAACGCCGGCAATCACTCGGTGCCGCTGCCGCTCGACATCGGCCTCACCGACGCGAGTCGGCGCACGCCCGACCTGCCGCTCTACACGCTGCGCAACAAGACGACCGGCCAGACCGTGCAGACGAGCGACCCGGGCCGGGCGCTGATCACCGGCCGCTGGCAGGATATCGGCCGCTTCAAGGGGCCGACGCTGCGCGCGCTCGCACCGCGCGCGCCGTACTTCCACAACGGCTTCGCCAAGGACCTGAACGAGGTCGTGAAGTTCTACAACGACCGCTTCAACATCGGTTTCAC
>JAYVVB010000224.1:0-9076 GCA_043787455.1 Rhizobacter sp. | reverse complement strand
CGAAGGACGCGCTCAAGCTCGGCATGACCGCCGAAGTGCACGGCGGTGCCGTCAGCGACGACGGCACCGGCGCCAAGGCCACGGCCGGCGAGATCAGCTTCGGCTCGGCGCTCGTCGGCCCGGTGAGTTCGATCGACGCCGCGGCCAAGACCCTCACCGTCCTCGGCCAGAAGGTGATCGTGCTCGACACGACGGTGCTCGACGCACGTCTCGTCGGCGGCTTCGCCGGCATCGCTGTCGCCACGCTGCTCGAAGTGCACGGCACGACCGACGCAACAACCGGCGCGGTCACGGCGACGCGGCTCGAGCCGACGGCCGCTGCCGTAGGGTTCAAGATCCGCGGCATCGTCGCCAACCTCGACACGACGGCCAAGACCTTCAAGATCGGCGGAGCGCTTATCTCCTATGCGAGCGTTCCGACCGTTCCGGCCAACCTCGCCAACGGCCTCTTCGTTCGCGCTCGCCTGCAGACCGCGCAAGTGGCCGGCGCCTGGGTCGCGACGCGCCTGAGCGCCGCCCGCCCGCACGTCGGCGACGCCGACGAGGCCCACCTCCGGGGCTCGATCACCACGTTCACGTCGAGCGCCGCCTTCAGCGTCAACGGCATCCCGGTCGACGCGACCTCGGCCACCTTCCCCGATGGCACGACGGGCATCGTCCTCGGCGCGCAGGTCGAAGTCGAGGGCACATCGAGCAACGGTGTCGTCACCGCCAGGAAGGTTTCGATCGAGACCCATGAGGCGATGCATGCCGAAGGCTTCGAACTGCACGGCGCGATCACGGCGATCGACACCACGGCCAAGACCTTCGTGCTGCGCAACATCACCGTGAGCTACGCGTCGACGACGATCGAATTCAAGCACGGCACGGCGGCGACGATTGCCGTCGGCGTGCAGCTCGAGGTTCGCGGTACGCTCTCCGCCGACGGCACGACGCTGCAAGCGACGCGCATCTCCTTCGGCGACTGATCACGGCCTGTTCCTCGCTTCCAGCGGCCCTGCGCGGGCCGGACCGTGCCCGCCCAACGGCGGGCACGGTCGCTGGCGAAAGCCCCTCTTGAGCGCGTCGCGCTCGAAGCGGCCCGTGTCGGCCGCCGCCGTTCGCAAGGAGCACACCGCGCCCTCGCCGACGACAACCGCGCCGACGCCCGCCGGACCGGCGCTGACCGCTGCGATGGCGACGCTGCTCGAGCCGCTGGCACGCCTCGCGGTCGCACGCGGTCTGGCCTACGCATCGGTCGAAGACCTGCTCAAGGCCGCGTTCGTCGAGGCGGCGCGACGCGCCCAGCCCGAGTCGGCGGGCGAGCGCATCGTCAGCCGGGTCGCGACCGCGACCGGGCTCAGCCGGCGCGAGGTGACGCGCCTGCTCGACGCCCCCGACGTGCCGCCGGCGCCGCATCCTGCGCCCGCGACTCAGATTTTCACCCGCTGGCAGGCCGACCCTTCGCTGCACGACGCGAAAGGTCGCCCGCTCGCGCTGCCGCGCACCGGCCCCGCACCAAGCTTCGAGGCCCTGGCGCGATCCGTGACCCAGGACGTGCATCCGCGCAGCCTCCTCGACGAGCTGCGTCGGCTCGGCCTCGTCGCGGTCGAGGGCGACACGGTGACGCTGCTGCGCGACAGCATCGTTGCCGGCAGCGACAGCGAGCGCGCCTATCGCTTCCTCGGCACGAACGTCAGCGACCATCTGCGCGCCGGCGTCGACAACGTCCTTGGCGCGACGCCGCCGCACGTCGAGCAGGCGGTGTTCGCCGACGAGCTCTCGGACGAATCGATGAGCGCGTTCCGCGATCTCGCCAAGACGCAATGGCAGGCGCTGCTCGCCGCAGCCGTGCCCGCGCTGCAAGCGCTCGTCGACGCCGATGCCGCGTCCGGCCGCGCCCGCAACCGACGGGTTCGCCTCGGCCTCTATGCCTTCAATGACGCGATGAAGCCCGATGACTCCCGGCCGGCGCCCTCAGCTCCGGCGCCCACGGCCGCGGGACCTCGCGCGGCGCGAAAGGATCGATGATGTTTCCAGGTGATTTGGCGGATTCGACCTGCGTGGAGGTCGCGCCGACGCGCGGCATGCGACTGCGGCGCGCGTCGCGGACCGCTCTGCTCGTGCTCGTCGTGTCGTTCGCGGCGAGCTGCGGCGGCGGCGTCGACAGCGGCGGCACCGGCGCGCCGGCGGTCGCGTTCGCGAGCGGCCCGATCACGGGCTTCGGCTCGGTGATCGTGAACGGCGTGCACTTCGACGACCGCACCGCACTGGTCAGCGACGCCAACGGCAACACGCGCGCGCGCGACGACCTGCGTCTGGGCATGACGACCGATGTGCGCGGCCTGGCGATCGCCGCCGACAGCGACGGCAACAGCGCCAGCGTCGCAACGAGCATCGTCTTCGGCAGCGAGCTGCTCGGTCCGGTCGCCGCGAGCAACCTCGTCGCCCGCACGCTCGTCGTGCTCGGCCAGACGGTCGACATCGCGGCGACGACGGTCTTCGACACCGACCTCGTCGGCGGTCAGGCGGCACTTGCGATCGGCGACGTCGTCGAGGTCTACGCCCAGCTCGACCCCGCGAGCGGCCACTACGTCGCGACCCGGATCGAGAGGAAGACTGGCATCACGGCCTACGTCGTGCGCGGTATCGTCACCGGGCTCGACTCGACGGCGCGGACCTTCGCGATGGGCGCCATGCGCTTGTCGTACGCCGGCATCGCGGCGGGCAGCGTCCCGGCGACGCTGGCCGACGGTCGATTCGTCCGTGCGTTCGTCAACGTCGCTCCAAGCGCCGGCCTCTGGATCGCGTTCCGCCTTGCCGACGGCACGCCGTCGATCGACGACCGGCCCGAGGCCGACGTCAAGGGCCGGGTGAGCGCGTTCACGTCGAGCGCGGCGTTCGGCGTCAACGGCACGAGCGTCGATGCCCGCAGTGCGGCCTTCCCATCCGGCACAACCGGCCTCGGGCTCGGCACCCGGGTCGAGGTCGAAGGAGCGATCGTGGCCGGCGTGCTGGTCGCGCGGACTGTCGCGATCGTCAGCGACGACGAGGACAGCGGCCGCGACTTCGATGTGCGCGGTGGGGTCGCATCGATCGACACGACGGCCAAGCTCTTCGTCGTCCGCGACGTCACCGTGAGCTACGCCGGCACGGTCGACTTTCGCGACGGCAGCGCGGCCGACCTCGCGATCGGCAAGCAGGTCGAGGCGCGTGGCAAGCTCACCGTGGACGGCACGAAGCTGATGGCGACTCGGATCGACTTCCGCCACTGACCGATTCGCCGCCGAGCGCGGCTGGGCGAAGCGAGCGCGACTCAGCCGAGGCTGCGCAGAGCCGCGTTGACTATCGCCTCGGCGTCGACCTCGAAGTGGCGGCGCAGGGCGGCGCGTGTGTCGCTGCGGCCGAAGCCGTCGGTGCCGAGGGTGACGCAGCGCCGCCCCGACGGCAGGAAGGCGCGGATCTGCTCGGGCACGGCGCGGACGTAGTCGGTGGCGATGACGATCGGCCCCCGCGTCGGCGCGAGCTGCTCGCCGACGTGGCTGCGCACGACGCTGGTCGCACCGCGCCGCCACGACTTCTCGGCGGCGATGCCGGCGCGGGCCAGCTCGCTGAAGCTGGTGACGCTCCAGACCGACGCGGCGACGCCGTGCGCCCCTTCGAGGATGTCGGCTGCCTTGATCGCCTCGCCCAGGATCGCGCCCGAGCCGAGGAGCTGCACGTGGCGCGCCGACTCGTGCTGCGATTCACGAAAGCGATACATGCCGCGCAGCACGCCTTCGTGCGCTTCGACGGGCAACGAAGGCTGGGCGACGTTCTCGTTCATCGCCGTCACGTAGTAGAAGACGTCCCGCTGCTCGACCAGCATCTCGCGCATGCCGCGGTCGAGGATCACGGCGAGCTCGCCGGCGAAGGCGGGGTCGTAGGCCTTGCAGTTCGGCACCGTCGCGGCGACGAGGTGGCTCGTGCCGTCCTGGTGCTGCAGACCTTCACCCGAGAGCGTCGTCCGGCCCGCGGTCGCGCCGATCAGGAAGCCGCGGGCGCGCTGGTCCGCGGCGGCCCAGATCAGGTCGCCGACGCGCTGGAAGCCGAACATCGAGTAGTAGATGTAGAACGGCAGCATCGCCAGGCCGTGGGTCGAGTACGAGGTCGCGGCCGCCGTCCACGACGAGATCGCGCCCGCCTCGGTGATTCCTTCCTCGAGGATCTGGCCGCCGCGATCCTCGCGGTACGAGAGGATCGAGCCCGAGTCCTCGGGCTGGTAGAGCTGTCCGAAGGGCGCGTAGATGCCGACTTGGCGGAACAGGCTCGCCATGCCGAAAGTGCGCGCCTCGTCGGCGACGATGGGCACGACTCGGGCGCCGAGCACCGGATCCTTGAGCAGGTTGCCGAGGACGCGCACGAAGGCCATCGTCGTGCTCATCTCCTTGCCGTCGGACCGGAGCGCGAAGGCCGAGGTCGTTTCGAGCGCCGGCACTGCGAGCGGCCGGCAGTCGCTGCGTCGCACGGGCAGCACGCCGCCGAGCGCCCGGCGCCGGCTCATCAGGTACTTCAGCTCGGCGCTGTCGTCGGCCGGCTTGTAGAACGCGAGCGACTGGGTGTCGGCATCGCTCATCGGCAGAGCGAAGCGGTCGCGGAAGGCGAGCAGGCCGGCGCTGTCGAGCTTCTTCGCCTGGTGCGTCGTCATCCGGCCCTGCGCCGCCTCGCCCATCGCGTAGCCCTTCATCGTCTTGGCGAGCACGACCGTCGGCCGGCCGGCGTGCGCGACCGCCGCGGCGAAGGCGGCGTGGATCTTCACGGCGTCGTGGCCGCCGCGACGCAGGCGATCGATGTCCTCGTCGCTATAGCTCGCGACGAGCGCCTTCAGCTCCTCGTTCTGACCGAAGAAGATCTCGCGGTTGAAGGCGCCGTCCTTGGCCGAGAGGGTCTGAAACTGGCCGTCGACCGTGTGCGCGAAGGCGCGCATCAGGGCGTGGCCGTGGTCGCGGGCGAAGAGCACGTCCCAGTCGCTGCTCCAGAGGCACTTGACGACGTGCCAGCCGGCGCCTGCGAACAGCGACTCGAGCTCGTCGACGATCCGGCCGTTGCCGCGCACCGGGCCGTCGAGCCGCTGGAGGTTGCAGTTGATGACGAAGGTGCAGTTGTCGAGCTGCTCGCGCGCGGCGAGCGAGAGTGCGGCAATCGACTCGGGCTCGTCCATCTCGCCGTCGCCGAAGAAACCCCAGACACGTCGCTGCGGTCTTCCGCCCTCTCCCGCTTGCGGGAGAGGGCGGGGGTGAGGGTTGCGGCCGGCGGGCACCAACAGCCCCCGATGCTCGAGGTAGCGCATGAAGCGCGCCTGGTAGATGGCGTTGATCGGGCCGATGCCCATCGAGCCGGTCGGGAACTGCCAGAAGTCGGGCATCAGCTGCGGATGCGGGTACGACGTCAGGCCGCGCGCGCCCGCGGCCGGAGCGACGAGTTCCTGGCGGTAGTGGGCGAGGTCTGCGGCGGTGAGCCGTCCTTCGAGGAACGCGCGGGCATACACACCAGGCGCCGAGTGGGGCTGAAAGAAGACGAGGTCGCCGAGGGCGCTGTCGTCGTCGCTGCGGGCGCGGAAGAAATGGTTGAAGCCGACCTCGAACAGGTCGGCGGCCGACGCATAGCTCGCGATGTGGCCACCGAGCTCGGCCGAGCCGCCGCTCTCGACCCGGTTGGCGCGCATCACCATCGCGAGCGCGTTCCAGCGCATCAGCGCGGCGAGGCGCTGCTCCATCGCGAGGTCGCCGGGAAAGGGCGTCTGCGCTTCGAGCGCGATGGTGTTGACGTAGGGCGTGATCAGCGACGGCTGCCAATTCACGCCGCGCCGGCGTGCGTGCGCGAGGAGCGCGTCGAGCAGAAAGCGGGCGCGCTCGGGTCCGTGCGCGCGCGTCAGCGCGTCGAGCGCTTCGCACCACTCGGCCGTCTCGGCGGGGTCGGCGTCGGCACCGGTGCGGCCGAGCAGGGCGGCAATGTGGGCCGAGAGCGAGAGATCGGTCATGCATCGATTCTGACGCCGCCGACCGTCGTCTTCCCCTCAGGCGTCGAAGCGGGTGAGGAGTTCGCCGGCGAGCGGCGTTGGCTCGATCAGGCCGCCTGCATTCGCCACCTGCGCGCCGTTGACCCACACGCCGTGCACCCCGAGCGCATCGGTCGTCAGCCGCGCAGCGCCGGCGGGCAGGTCGTGGACGCGCCGCTTCGGGCCGCGGCCGACGACCTTCGGATCGAAGAGCAGGAGGTCGGCAGCGAAGCCGGTGCGGATCGTGCCGCGTCCTTGCAGCCCGAGCACGCCGGCCGGGTGCGAGGTCAGCCGCCGCGCGGCCTCGGCGAGGCTCATCGCGCCGAGCTCGCGCGACCAATGACCGAGCAGATGCAGTCCGAAGCCGGCGTCGTTGAAGAAGGTGAGGTGGGCGCCCGCGTCGCTCAGACTGACGATGCTGTGCGGATGATTGAGCATCCGGCCGACAGCAGCTTCGTCGCTGTTGAGCAGCTGCGCGGTGAAGACAGTGCGCAGGCCCTCGTCGAGGGCGAGGTCGAGCATCGTATCGAGCGGATCGCGGCCATCGGCGCGCGCGATCTCGGCGATGCTCCTCTGCTCGTGCCTCGCGTTCGCGGGCCGCGCGACCTCGACCACGTGGACCTTGTCCCACTCGCTGTTGAAGAGACGGAACGTCGTCGCCGTGCGCAGCTCGGCGCGCACCGCGTCGCGAAACGCCGGATCGGCGAGCACCCGCTTCAGCGCTTCGCCGGCGAGGCCGAGCGCCGGCTGCCAGCTCTCGAGCCCTTCGACCGGATAGGGCGACGCGAGCGTGAAGTCCATCGTCAGCGGACAACACGAGACCTGTCCCAGCAGGCGATGGCCGCGCGCGTTGGCGGCGCCGATGGCGTCGAGGTCGGCGAACACCGCGCCCGGGTTGGTGCCGTTGTGCAGCAGCGCGGCGACCATCACCGGTCGTCCGGTCGCGGCAGCGAGCGATTCGAGGAAGGGCACTGGCGTGTGCCCGCCCTTGGTCAGCATGTAGACGCCGCGACCGCCTTCGCCCATCGCGCCGACGAGCGCCGCCATCTCCTCGTCCGAGGCGAGCCGAGACGGCATCGGCAGGCCGCCCTCGCCGTTGTGCGCCGGGCTCGTGCTGCTCGCGAAGCCGACGGCGCCGTGCGCCATCGCGTCGCGCACGATCGCCTGCATCTGCGCGATCTCGCCGTCGGTCGCGGCGCGCTTCGCCGCGTCGCTGCCCATCACGTAGGTGCGCACGGACGAGTGGCCGACATAGGCCGCGACGTTGACGGCGCTGCCGCGCGCCTTCAGCTGCGCCATGTACTCGGGAAAAGTCTCGAAGCTCCAGTCGATGCCGGTACGCAGGGCCGCAATCGACATGCCTTCGACCTGGGTCAGGTTCCTCATCGTCATCTCGCGGTCGGCCGGCCGGCACGGCGCGATCGTGAAGCCGCAGTTGCCGATCACCGCGGTCGTTACGCCGAGCGCGGGCGAGGGTCGCACCGTCGGGTCCCAGGTGATCTGGGCGTCGAAGTGGGTGTGGCTGTCGACGATGCCGGGCATCAGCGCGAGGCCGCTCGCGTCTATGGTTCGGGCGGCCGAGACCTCGAGATGCGGGTCGACACCGACGATGCGCCCGGCGTCGACGGCGACGTCGCCACGGGTCGGTTTGCCGCCGCTGCCGTCGATGATCAGCGCGTCGCGAAAGACGAGGTCGATCACGCCGTCTTCAGGATCGGCGCAGCGAACAGCGATTCCATCTCGCGCCGCGTCCGGTAGGCCGATGTCGACGTGTCCATCGCCACGTCGGACCAGCCGAGGCTCTGCCCTTTCTTCACGGCGCGCACGACCTTGACGTCGTGGGCCAGGCCGAGCGGCAGCCCGCCCTGGCGCATCGACGTCTCTGCGGGCAAGAGCTTGCCCCAGACCGTGTAGCCGCCCTCGCCGTCGAGCATCTCGCCGGGCTTCAGATCGCGCTTGGCGGTGGCGACGACGTCGGCGTTCCAGCACGTCGCCACGCCCGTCGCCTCGCCGCGCAGCGCGACGCTCGCCACCGACATCCCGACCTCGAGGCCGATCAGGTGCCAGCGCTTGTAGAGCGTGAAGTAGCGCCCGCTCGGGTCGGTGTGCGCGTTGTATTCCTCGAAGCAGTTGCGGATGTACTCGGTCTCGCCCTCGACCGTGACCCACACGCCCATGCGAATGTCGTACGGGATCTGGCGGCCGTTGGGCTCGAGCGACGAGATCACCTCGACCATGCCCTTGCGTTCGAGCACGCCGCCCTCGGCGATCGGCCGCGTGACGAAGGGGATGTCCTCGACGCTCGCCGGTGGATACAGCAGCCCGTTGCTCGGCACCGTGAGGCCGGTCGCGTTGGCGACCGCGGTGCATTCGATCGACGGCTTCGAGCCGTCCAGGAAGCTGTTGAACATTTTCGGATTCAGGCCGCCGCGCGTCGCCTGTTCCGGCGTCAGCCCGTAGTTGCCCCACACCGTGTCGGGCGTCGACTCGCTGAAGTGCGGCAGCCACTTGTGGCCACGGCCGGCGGCGACGACCGGGAAGCCGCAGGTACGCGCCCAGTCGACGAGGTCGCAGATCAGCGCCGGCTGGTCGCCGAACGCGAGCGAATACACCACGCCGGCTTCGGCCGCCCGACGCGCGAGCAGCGGGCCGCAGAACGCGTCGGCCTCGACCGTGACGTTGACGACGTGTTTGTGGTGTGCGAACGCCTCCAGGCAGTGCTCGACCGCCGCGATCGGCGAGCCGGTGCATTCGACGACGATGTCGACCGACGGGTGGCGCACCAGCGCCCGCCAGTCGTCACCGATGTGGGTGGCGCCGGTTTTCACCGCGTCGTCGAGGCTCGTGGCGCGGGTGCGCTCGGCTTGCCAGCCGACGCGGGCCAGGTTGGTTCGCGCGGCATCGGGCGAGAGGTCGGCAATGCCGACCAGGTGCACGCCGGGCGTGCGCGGAATCTGCGCCAGGTACATCGAGCCGAACTTGCCGGCGCCGATCAGGCCGATGCGCACCGGCTTGCCGTCGGCCGCGCGCTGCTGGAGTTTCGAATAGAGGTTCATTGGG
>JAYVVB010000223.1:0-4403 GCA_043787455.1 Rhizobacter sp. | reverse complement strand
GCGCTGCCGCTCGCGGCGATGATCGCGCGCGTGCTGAAGGCGAGCCTCGCCGAAGTGCTGACGCAGGACTATGTGCTCGTCGCCCGCGTGAAGGGCTTCGGCCCGTGGCGCGTCCTGCTGCACGAGGCCTTGCGCAACGCCCTCTCGCCCACGCTCACGCTGGCCGGCGTGCAATTCACCTTCCTCATCGGCGGCACGGTGCTGATCGAGAAGCTCTTCGGCCTGCCCGGGCTCGGAAGCATGGCGATCGACGCCGTCACCAGCCGCGACCTGCCGCTGATCCAGGGCATCGTGCTCACCTTCGCGCTGATCTTCATCGCCGTCAACCTCGCCGTCGACATGATGAACAGTGCGCTGAACCCGAGGCTGCGCGGCCATTGAACGCGACCGGCGCGACGCGACGCGTGCACCTCACGGCGCGCGCCTGGTTCGGGATCGCGGTCTTCGCGACGCTCGTCGTCGTCGCGCTCGGCGCCCGCTGGCTCGCACCGCAAGACCCGCTCGAGCAGGACCTGCTCGCCGCGTCGATGCCGCCCGCCTGGGCCGGCGAAGGCGACCCGGCCCACCTCTTCGGCACCGACACGCTCGGCCGCGACATCCTCTCGCGCCTGATCTGGGGCGCGCGCCCGGCGCTCATCGTCGCACTCGCCGGCGCGTCGCTCGCCGGCCTCGTCGGCACGCTGCTCGGCCTCGTCGCCGGCTTTCGCGGCGGCGCCGTCGATGCGCTCGTCTCGCGCGCCGTCGACGTCTGGATGTCGTTCCCGGCCGTCCTGCTTGCGATCGTGCTCGTCGCCGTGATCGGCACCGGCCTCACCGCCGTCGTGCTCGCGATCGCGATCATCGACTGGACCCGCTTTTGTCGTGTCGTGCGTGCCGAGACGCAGGCCCAGGTGCGGCTCGACTACGTCGTCTCGGCGCGCGTGATCGGCCTCAGCCCGATGCGCACGCTGATGCACGAGGTGCTGCCCAACCTTGCGCCGCTGCTGCTCACGCTCTTCACGCTCGAGATGGGCATCGCCGTCGTCGTCGAGGCGATCCTGTCGTTCGTCGGCCTGTCGCTGTCGAGCGACGTGCCGACCTGGGGCGGGCTGATCCAGGAGGGGCGCTTGTACGTGCATCAGACGCCGTGGCTGCTCGGTCTGCCGATCGCCGCCATCGTCGTCACCGTGCTCGGCTTCAACGCCCTCGGCGACGGCCTGCGCGAGTCGCTCGACCCGGTGCTCAGGTGCTGAGGGGATGAGTCGATGAGTCGATGAAGCGATGACCGACCGCATCCTCACGATCGAGCGCCTGCACGTCGGTCTGCCGGCTTCGCGCGGCGCCGCGCCGCGGCTGCTCTTGCGCGGCGTCGACCTCGCCGTCGATGCCGGCGAGGTACACGCGCTGGTCGGCGAATCGGGCGCGGGCAAGAGCATGGTGGGCCGCAGCGTGCTCGGCATCCTGCCGGCGGCGGTGCGCGTCTTCGACGGACAGGTGACGCTCCTCGGCCACGACTGGCTGGCTCTCTCGGAGCCGGCGCGGCGCCGGCATCTCGGCAGCGACGTCGCGCTGATCCCGCAGGATCCGCAGACGGCACTCAACCCGGCAACGACGATCGGCCGGCAGACGAGCGATGTGCTGCGCCTGCACCTTGGCATGGGCCGCGCCGAGGCGCGCGACCGCGCGGAGCAGCTGCTCGCTGCGGTGCAGATTCGCCAGCCGGCGCAGGTGCTCGACCAGTATCCGCACGAGCTCTCCGGCGGCATGCGCCAGCGCGTGCTGATCGCGATCGCCTTCGCGTGCAAGCCGAAGCTGATCGTCGCCGACGAGCCGACGACCGCCCTCGACGTGACGGTGCAGCGCGAGATCCTGCGCCTGCTGCGCGCGCTGCAGCGCGACGAGGGTGCGGCGGTTCTCTTCATTACGCACAACCTCGGTCTCGTCGCCAAGCTCTGCGACCGCGTCAGCGTCATCCACTCGGGCCGCATCGTCGAGCAGGGCGATGTCGGCGCGATCTTCTCGGCGCCGCGCAGCGACTACACGCGCGCCCTGTTCGCGGCGACGCCGCGCCACGACCGGCCGGCGGCCGCGCTCCAGCCGATCGCGCTCGAGGTCACGGCGGCGCTGCTCGACGAAGCACAGGCCTACGACCGCCGCTGGCAGGAGTCCTGGCGTGCCTGAGCCGCTGCTGTCGATCCGCGGCGTCGACCTCGCGCTGCCCGACCTCGCGCGCCGACCGTTCTTCGGCCGCGCGCCGCTGAAGCCGATCCTGCACGGCGTCGACCTCGACGTGGCTGCGGGCGAGTCGGTGGCGCTCGTCGGCGAATCGGGCTCGGGCAAGTCGACGCTCGCGCGCACCGTGCTGCGCCTGCACGCGCCGCAGGCCGGCCGCATCGTCTTCGCGGGCCAGGACATCACGCACGCGGACGCGGCGCAGATGGCGCCGCTGCGCGAGCGCATGCAGATGATCTTCCAGGACCCGATGTCGTCGCTCAACCCGCGCCGTCGCATCGGCGAGATCGTCGGCCAGCCGCTGCACGTCGCCGGACGCGAGGCGGGCGACGCGACGATCGCCCGCCTGCTCGGGCGCGTGCAGCTGCCGGCCGGTTTCGCGCACCGCTATCCGCACGAGCTTTCGGGCGGACAGCGCCAGCGCGTGGGCATCGCCCGGGCGATCGCGCTCGGGCCCGCGCTGATCGTCGCCGACGAGATCGTCTCCGGCCTCGACGTCTCGACCCAGGCGCACATCCTCCTCCTGCTGCGCGAGCTGAAGCGCGAGCTCGGGCTGGCGCTGCTCTTCGTCACCCACGACCTGTCGGTGGTGCGCGTGCTGTGCGATCGCGTGGTCGTGCTGCGCGAGGGATGCGTCGTCGAGACCGCACCGGTCGCCGAGCTGTTCGCCCGACCGGCAAATGCCTACAGCCGCGCGCTGCTGGATGCGATACCGTTGCCCGACGTCGACCCGCACTGGCTCGATCGCGCCACCGGCGAAGAGGAGAGGAAGATGACCATCGATGGATGCACGGCGCTCGTCACGGGCGCGAATCGCGGCCTCGGCCGCGCGATCGTCGACGCGCTGCTCGAGTCCGGCGCCGCCAAGGTCTACGCGACCGCGCGCGATCCGGCGTCGCTGCGCGCCCTGGCCGACGCATCGGGCGGGCGGGTCGTCGTGCGCGAGCTCGACGTCACGCGCGAGGACCAGGTTGCCGCCTCGGCGGCGGCCTGTCGCGACGTCACCCTCCTGATAAACAACGCCGGCATCAACCGCAACCAGGGACTGCTTGCGGCAAAGTCACTCGACGACGCGAAGGCCGAAATGGCGAGCAACTATTTCGGCACGCTCGCCATGTGCCGCGCCTTCGCGCCGCTGCTAAAGGCCAACGGAGGGGGCGCTATCGCCAACGTGCTGTCGATCCTCGCCAAGGCGACGATCCCGGCGATGGGCTCGCTCTGTGCGTCGAAGGCTGCCGCGCTGCGCATGACCGAGGGCGTGCGCGCCGAGCTCGCAGCGCAGGGCACGCTCGTCGTTTCGCTGATGACAGGCGCGCTCGACACCGACATGTCGCGCCACTTCCAGGGGCCGAAGTCGGCGCCGGCCGACGTCGCGAAAGCACTGCTCGCGGCCGTCGACGCGGGCGCGGAGGAGGTCTATCACGGGCCGATGACCGAGTGGATCAACGGCGTGCTGACGGGCGACGCGAAGTCGCTCGAGGCCGAGCTCGCCAAGTACCTGCCGGCCTGAGCTCGTCGGCGCGCCCGGGCTAGAACAACACCATGCTGAGCTTGCGCCGGTAGGCGTCGATCACCGGATCGCTCGGCGCGGCGAGCGCCTTGCCGGCGATCTCGAGCGTGCCCTTCTTAGCAGCCGCAGCGGCGTCGGCCTTGGCGGCCGCGGCCGCGCTCACCGGCTTGGTCATGATCTGCAGGATCGCGACGTACGTCTTCCTCGCGAGCTCGCCCTTCCAGGCCTTGTCGCGCATCAGGATCTCGAGCAGTTCGTCCATCGCCTGCGTGTACTCGCGCTTCGCGAACAGCACCTGGGCGAGCTCGAAGCGGGCATCGAAGTCGCGCCTGTTCGCGGCCAACAGGGTGTCGAGCGTGTCGCGCGGCCGGGCCTTCGGCGCCGCCTCGACGGCTGTGATCCAGTGGCCCGCCGCGGCGAGGCGACCATCGAGCACCGGGCTCGACGCGACCGGCTCGAACGCCGCCCGCGCTTCCTCGACGCGTCCGACTTCGAGCAGGGCGCGCAGGTAGTCGTAGCGCGCCGTGTCGTTCGCCGGGTTGGTCGCGAGCGCGGCCTGGAGCCGGTCGAGCGCGGTGTCGGTGTCGCCTTCGGCGAGCAACTCCTCGGCGGCGGCGATGTTGTCGTCGGCTTCCTGCTCCTCAGCGCTCGGCACGTGCTTGTCGAGGAACTTCTTGACCTC
>JAYVVB010000222.1:0-4228 GCA_043787455.1 Rhizobacter sp. | reverse complement strand
CCTGGGCATGCAGCTGCACGAGCTCTGCGGCTCGTGGCTCGACCATCCGTTCTGGAAGAAGCGCTTCGTCCTGCGCGACGAGGCCGACCTGGTCAAGCTGCGCCAGAGCGGCGTCGTCGAGTGCTGGATCGACACCGACAGGGGCATCGACCTCGACCCGCGCGAGCACGAGCCGACGCTGACCGCGCCGACACCGGCGAAGGCCGCGGCGTCCGACCGCGCACCGCTCGACGACACGCCGACGCTGCCGGCGCAGATCCCCGTCGAGGAGGAGGCCGCGCGCGCCGCTGCGCTGTGCTCGCGCTCCAAGAAGGCGATCGAGTCGCTCTTCACCGATGCCCGGCTGGGCAAGGTGCTGTCGACGGAGCAGTGCCTGTCACTGGTCGACGACATCGCCACCTCGATGTGGCGCAACCCGGGTGCGCTGATCAGCCTGGTGCGCCTGAAGACGCACGACAACTACTCCTACATGCACTCGGTCGCGGTGTGCGCGCTCATGGTCTCGCTCAGCCGAAGGCTCGGGCTCGACGAGGCGCAATGTCGCGACGCGGGCGTGGCCGGCATGCTGCACGACATCGGCAAGGCGATGATGCCGATCGAAGTGCTGAACAAGGCCGGCACGCTGAGCAACGACGAGTACGCGGTCATCATGACCCACCCCGAGCGCGGCCGCGAGCTGCTGCGCGAAGCCGGCGACGTGAGCGAGATGGCGATCGACGTCTGCGCCCACCACCACGAGCGGCCCGACGGCCGGGGCTATCCCGAAGGCCTTTCGGGCGAGGCGCTCAGCCTGCACGCGCGCATGGGCGCGGTGTGCGACGTCTACGACGCGATCACCTCGAACCGGTCCTACAAGGACGGCTGGGACCCGGCCGAGTCGATCGCCCGGATGTCCGACTGGGGCCTCAAGGGCCAGTTCGATCCGGCGGTGTTCCAGGCCTTCGTCGAGTCCATCGGCATCTATCCGACCGGCTCGCTGGTGCGCCTGCAGTCGGGTCGGCTGGCGATCGTCGCCGAGCAGAACCCGGCGTCGTCGCTGAAGCCGAAGGTCAAGGTCTTCTTCTCGACCAAGTCGCTGATGCCGATGGCGCCCGAGATCCTCGACCTCGGACGGCAGGGCTGCATCGACCGCATCGTCGGGCGCGAATCGAACGACAAGTGGAAGTTCCCGCACCTGATCGAGATGGTCCCCGGATATTCCGAGTTGCGGATGGGCTTGAACCAGGGTCGGAAATGAGCCGCCGCAGCGCCCTCGCGGCCGCTCCCCAATTCGCGCGGCCCGACGGCGGCGAGGCCGAGTTCAGCTTCGACGCCACCGACTTCCAGCGGGTGCGTTCGCTCATCTACAGAAAGGCCGGCATCAGCCTGCACGCGGGCAAGCAGGCGATGGTCTACAGCCGCCTCTCGCGACGCCTGCGCGAGCTCGGCCACGAGTCGGTGCGCGCGTACCTCGACTGGCTCGAGACCGCGCGCGGCGATGCCGGCGACGCCGAGTGGCAGGAGTTCATCAACTGTCTGACAACCAACCTCACGGCGTTCTTCCGCGAGGAGCATCACTTCCCGATCCTGGCCGCAGAGCTCGCGGCGCGAGGGAAGGAGACGGTGCGCATCTGGTGCAACGCGGCGTCGACGGGCGAGGAGCCCTACTCGCTGGCGATGACCGTGGTCGAGGCGCTCGGTCCCGCGGCCAACGTGCGCATCGTCTGCAGCGACATCGACACCAAGGTGCTTGCCACCGCCGACCGCGGCGTCTACTCCGCCGACGCCAAGGGCCTCGGCGAGGCGCGCCTGAAGCGCCACTTCCTGCGCGGCTCGGGCGCCAACGCGGGCGCGATCAAGGTCAAGCCGGAGCTGCGGCGCCTGATCGAGTTCCAGACCTGCAACCTGATGGATGCCCAGTGGACGCTCGGCGCGCCCTTCGACATCGTCTTCTGCCGCAACGTGATGATCTACTTCGACTCGCCGACACAGCGCGCGGTGCTCGAGCGGATGCATCGCGTGACGCGGCCCGGCGGCCTGCTGTTCGCGGGCCACTCCGAGAACTTCAACGACTCGCGCGACCTGTTCCGGCTGCGCGCCAAGACGGTCTACGAGCGTGCCTGAGGCCGCCGTCGCGCGCGCCCCCGGCAGGTCGGGCGGGCCGGCCCGCATCGACAGCGCCAGCTCGCGCCTGCAGGCGCTGAAGGCGCAGCCGAGGAAGCCCGGCGAAGCCTCGTTCTTCTGGTACGACGCGCAGTTCGCGAGCGAGGCGGTCAAGGTCCTGCCGGGCGAATACTTCGTCGCCAGCGAAGACCTGCTCGTCATGACGACGCTCGGCTCGTGCATCGCCGCGTGCCTGTGGGACCGCCGCGCCCACGTCGGCGGGCTCAACCATTTCATGCTCGCCTCGGGTTCCGACGACAGCGGCCGCTACGGCTCGTACGCGATGGAGCTGCTGATCAACGAGCTGCTCAAGCTCGGCGCGACCCGCTCGACGCTGGAGGCCAAGGTCTTCGGCGGCGGACAGGTGATCGGCGGCATGGACACGATGCGCGTCGGCGAGAAGAACACCGCGTTCGTCCTCGACTACCTGCGCACCGAGCGCATCCCGGTGGTAAGCAAGGACGTGCTCGACATCCATCCGCGCAAGGTCTGCTTCCTTCCTTACAGCGGCAAGGCGATGGTCAAGCGTCTGGCGGCGACGCACGGCGCCAGGCTGGCCGCGCGCGAGCGAGCCGCGGCGGCGCGGCCGGTCACGGGCGAAAGCGGCGCCGGCTCCGTGGATCTCTTCTGAATGCGCCCCAGGCGCGACGAACGGACATCGACATGACAAAGATCCGCGTGGTGGTGGTGGACGACTCGGCACTGGTGCGCCAGATGCTGGCCGAGATCATCAACCGGCAGAGCGACATGCAGTGCGTCGGCGCGGCGCCCGACCCATTGGTCGCGCGCGAGATGATCCGCGAGCTCAACCCCGACGTGATCACCCTCGACGTCGAGATGCCGCGCATGGACGGCATCGACTTTCTCGGCAAGCTGATGCGCCTTCGGCCCATGCCGGTGCTGATGGTCTCGACCCTCACGGAACGCGGCGCGGAGACGACGATGCGCGCGCTCGAGCTCGGCGCCGTCGACTTCGTCGCGAAGCCCAAGATCGGCGTCGCCGACGGCCTGAAGCTCCTGGCCGATGACATCACGGCCAAGATCCGGATCGCGGCCCAGGCCAAGGTGCGCCGGGCCGAAGAGCCCGGTGCCGCGGCGCCCAAGGCGGCGTCGCTGGGGCGCCTGTCGACCGAGAAGATCATCTTCATCGGCGCCTCCACCGGCGGCACGGAGGCGACGCGCGAGGTACTGCAACACCTGCCGGCCGACGCGCCCGCGGTGATGATCACCCAGCACATGCCGCCCGGCTTCACGAAGAACTACGCCGCCCGTCTCGACGGCCTGTGCCAAATGAGCGTCAAGGAGGCCGAGGACGGCGAGCGGGTGTTGCCCGGCCACGCCTACATCGCCCCCGGCGGCATGCACCTCTCGGTCGAGCGCTCGGGCGCGAACTACGTCTGCCGCGTCCGGGATGGGGACCTCGTCAACCGCCACAAGCCGTCGGTCGAGGTGCTGTTCCTCTCGGCCGCGCGTGTCGTCGGCCCGAACGCCTACGGCGTGATGCTCACCGGCATGGGCGCCGACGGCGCCAAGGCGATGCGCGAGCTGAAGGACGCGGGCAGCTGGAACGTGGCCCAGGATGCCGCGACCTCGGTCGTCTTCGGCATGCCCAAGGAGGCGATCGCCTTCGGCGCCGTGCACGAGGTCCTGCCGCTCCGGGCGATCGCGCCGCGACTGCTCGAGCGTCTGCGCAGCACCTCAGGCGCGTCCCTGCACCGCGTCTGAGTCGGGCGCGAAGCTCGCCTCGCGCCGCCTCCGCGGGCCGGTCGCAGGCCCGCGAAAACCGCTCCAGTTCGGACGCGGCACGCCGAAATTCGCTGGGAGGCTTCCCGCCTCGCCGATGCAACCCTGGTCGCGTCGGTCGACCCAATCGAACGAGACCCGCCCACGCGATGCGACTGACTCCGGCACCTGCCGCCGCCACCCTGTCCCTCATGGCCGCCGCCGACGTGCAGGACAGCCTGCTCATGGTCGCGCTCGACCTCGAGCGGCTGCAGACGCTGCTCGGCGACGCGTGCGACACCCTGCTCGCCGGCTTCGGCGGCGCGAGCGCCGCGCTGCGCGTGTCCGCCGGCACCGAGCCCGC
>JAYVVB010000221.1:0-4261 GCA_043787455.1 Rhizobacter sp. | reverse complement strand
CGATGGGCGAGCTGGCCGAAGAGCTCGTCATGGAGCGCGAGCTCGTCTTTCCAGGCCGCGGCATCGATGCTGCTCACGAGCGCGAAGCGCGCCGCGTCGAAGTCGAGGCCCGACCAGTCGAGGTCGAGGTAGCGCGGCGTCACGCCGAAGGCGTTCATCTCGCCCTCGGCGCGCCCTTCGACGCGCTCGACGATCCAGCGCAGGACACGCATGTTCTCGCCGTAACCAGGCCAGACGAACTTGCCGTCCGGGCCCTTCCTGAACCAGTTGACGCAGAAGATCTTCGGCAACTTGGCGCCTGACCGAGTCAGGATTCGGCCCAGGTTCAGCCAGTGCTGGAAGTACTCACTCATGTTGTAGCCCATGAAGGGCAACATCGCGAAGGGATCGCGACGGACGATGCCTTGGATGCCGACGGCGGCGGCCGTAGTCTCCGAACCCATCGTCGCGGCCATGTAGACACCCTCGGTCCAGTCGCGCGCTTCGGCGACCAGTGGCACCGTCGTCGAGCGGCGGCCGCCGAAGATGAAGGCGTCGATCGGCACGCCGGCGGGCGAGTCCCAGGCCGGATCGAGCGCCGGGTTATTGGTGGCGGCCACCGTGAAGCGCGCGTTCGGATGTGCGGCCTTGGCTCCGGTCTCGCGCGCGATCGAGGGAGACCAGTTGTGTCCCTGCCAGTCGAGCAGGTGCGCCGGCGGCACGTCGGTCATGCCCTCCCACCAGACGTCGCCATCGTCGGTAAGGGCGACGTTGGTGAAGATCGTGTCGTGGGCGACGCTCGCCATGCAGTTCGGATTCGTCGTCTCGTTGGTGCCCGGCGCGACGCCGAAGTAGCCCGCTTCGGGGTTGATGGCGTAGAGCCGACCGTCCTTGCCGGGCTTGATCCAGGCGATGTCGTCGCCGATCGTCGTCACCTTCCAGTCCGACAGCGTCGGCGGCGGGATCAGCATTGCGAAGTTGGTCTTTCCGCAGGCGCTCGGGAAGGCGGCGGCGACGTGGTGCTTCCTGCCCTCGGGCGAGGTGACGCCCAGGATCAGCATGTGCTCGGCGAGCCAGCCGGGCTCGTCGGCGCTGGCGTCGGCGGCGGCACGGCCCATGGTCGAGGCGATGCGCAGCGCGAAGCACTTCTTACCGAGCAGGGCGTTGCCGCCGTAGCCGGAACCGTAGCTCCAGATCTCCTGCGTCTCGGGATAGTGGACGATGTACTTGGTGGCGTTGCACGGCCACGGCACGTCCTTCTGGCCCGGCTCGAGCGGCACGCCGACGCTATGCATGCACGGCACGAAGTGGCCGTCGCTGCCGAGGACCTCGAGCACGGCCTTGCCCATGCGGGTCATGATCTTCATGCTCACCGCGACGTATGCGCTGTCGGTGAGTTCGACGCCGATGTGGGCGATGTCCGAGCCGAGCGGGCCCATCGAGAACGGCACGACGTACATCGTGCGGCCGCGCATGCAGCCGCGAAAGAGCGGCGACGTTCCGTCGGCCAGGCCGGTCTGCAGCAGCGCCCGCATCTCGGCGGGCGCCTTCCAGTTGTTGGTGGGGCCGGCGTCTTCCTCGCGCTCGGAGCAGATGAACGTCCGGTCCTCGACCCGGGCGACGTCGGCCGGGCTGCTGCGCGCCAGGAAGCTGTGCGGGCGCAGCACGGGATCGAGCCTGATGAAGGTGCCGGCGGCGCAGAGTCCCTCGGCCAGCCGGTCGTATTCGGCCGAACTGCCGTCGCACCAGTAGACGTCGCGCGCTTCGCTCAACGCGGCCATCGCCTCGACCCAGTCGACCAGCTTGGCATGGCGCACGTACGACGGGGGACGCGACATCCGACCGGGCGTGGCGGGACGGTTCATCGGCGATGCAATCATGACGGCTCGAAGAAGTGATGACCGGTGGCAGAGAGAAACAATTCGCTGTCGAGGGCAAGGCGGGCCTGTGTCAGGCTCGGTCGCCGGACCGGTCGTCGCGGTGCGCGACTTGCGGGCGGCTCACGACTCGTCGACGGTGTCTCTGCGGGTGGGGCGCAAATAATGGAACGGTAAACAGTGTAGCCCCGGGGGCTTGAAGCGGCGAGCCGACCGTCCAGCCGACCCCCCCGCGATAATGGGGCGATGGTTAGCCGGCGCTTGCTTCTCATGGCCTGGACCGCACCGATGTGGCCTGGCGCCGTCTTCGCGCAACGGCCGGCAGATCGCGGCGGGCCGCTTCGGCTCGGCGTTGACCACGCCCTCATCGAGTCCGGTCTGGCAAGAAGCCTGAAGCACGCGTTCGGCGCCAGCACCGGCATCGCCGTGCTTCTCGTTCCCGGAGCGGCGCTGGCGCTGCTCGAGGCGATCAAGAACGGCGAGGTCGACGCGGCCCTGCTCGACGCTCCCGATGCCGAGGCAGACCTCGACCGGCAGGGCCTAGTCCACGACCGGCGGGCGATCGCGCAGGGAGAGTTCATTCTTGTCGGCCCCGCCCCGGCCCCAGTCCGTGGCCGACGCCCGCCGGCGGGCCGCAGCGGCGCCGAAGCGCTCGACCGCATCCGCGCCCAGGCGTACGCCGATCCCGCCAGCCTCGTCTTTCTGTCGGCCGGCGACGGCTCGGGGGTGCACGTGGCCGAGCAGGCGCTCTGGCGCGCCGCGCACGTCGCTCCGCTCGCGCCCTGGTACGTCAACGCCGATCCCAAGCAGCCGCTGATCGCCCAGGCTCGCGCCCGCGGCGCGTACGCGCTGGTCGAGCGCGGCGCATGGGCCCGGCAGGGCGGCGCGCCTCTCGCCGTGCTGGTGGAGGACGATCCGGCGCTCGTGGAGTCGGTTCATGTCATGCGCTCGTTTCGCGTCAGCCACCCGGCGGGCAAGATCTTCATCGCCTGGATCGCCGGCGGCCGCGGTCGCGCCGTCGTCGCCGCGCACGGCGGCTATCGCCCCGCCTGAGGGAATCTCGTGTCGCTCTCGGGAACGATCCAAAGCCTGAACGTCGCGCGCGCGACGCCGGTGACGATCAACGGCCGCAAGGTGATGACGGCCATCGCCAAGCGCCCGGTCGAAGGAAGCCTGGCCGTGCTGACGCTCGGCCTCGAAGGCGACGAGCAGGCCGATCTGTCGGTGCATGGCGGCCCGAGCAAGGCGGTCTACGCATATCCGGGCGAGCACTACGCGTTCTGGCAGACGGTACGCGCACAGGCCGGCGTGTCGCTGTGGGACGAGCCCTTACCGCCCGGCTCGCTCGGCGAAAATCTCACCCTCTTGGGCGTCGTCGAGAACCAGGTCTGGATCGGCGACGTTCTGCGCTTCCCGCAGTGCGCGCTCGCAGTGAGCGAGCCGCGCTATCCGTGCTTCAAGTTCAACGCCGCGATGAGCTTCAAGCATGCCGGCAAGCTCATGGTGCAAAGCGGCTGGTGCGGCTTCTACCTCGCCGTGCGCGAGTCGGGAACGATCACCTCCGGCGAGTCGTTCACCATCGTCCCCGGGCCGCGCGAGGTCGGCATCGCCGAGCTGTTCCGCGCTCGCACGAGCAAGGCCGCCTGAGTGCTTGCCTATCGCCACGCGTTTCACGCCGGCAACCACGCCGACGTGCTCAAGCACCTCGTCCTGATGCTGGTGCTCAAGCACTTGAACGCCAAGCCGAAGGCGTATCGCTTCGTCGACACCCACGCCGGCGCTGGCGGCTATTCCCTCGAAGGCCGCTACGCGCAGAAGAACGGCGAATACGAGCGCGGCGTCGGGCTCCTGTGGACGCGCGACGACCTGCCCGCGCCGCTCGTCGACTACGTTGCGCTGGTGCGCGAATTCAATCCCGACGGCGTGCTCACGCAATATCCGGGATCGCCGTCGCTCGCGCAGATGCTGCTGCGACCGCAGGACGAGCTGCGCGCGTTCGAGCTCCATCCGACCGAGCAGAAGATCCTGCGCGCGACCCTCGCCGACAACCGCCGCGCCACGGTCTACGACGGCGACGGCTTCGAGGGCCTGCGCACCCAGGTGCCGCCGCCGTCGCGCCGCGGCGCAGTGCTCATCGACCCGAGCTACGAAGGCAACGGCGACTACGCCAAGGTGGTCGGCGCCGTGCGCGAAGCGATCGGCCGCTTCGCCGAAGGCATCTACATGGTCTGGTACCCGCAGGTGAGCAAGATCGAGGCGGCGCAGCTGCCACGGCGCCTGACGGCGCTCGCGCCGAAGGGCTGGCTGCACGTGCGTCTCTCGGTGCAGGTGCCCGATGCTCAAGGCTTCGGCCTCGCCGGCAGCGGCGTCTTCGTCTTCAATCCGCCGCACACGCTGGCCGCGCC
>JAYVVB010000220.1:0-3117 GCA_043787455.1 Rhizobacter sp. | reverse complement strand
CGTCAGCATATGGACTCCACTGATGTCGCCTGCCATCGCCGCGCGCTGGTTCGACTTTCCCCGTGCGTTCGCGTTCGCGCCGGTGCCTGTGCTGACAGCAGCCTGCGCCTGGGGCGCGTGGAAATGGATCCACAAGGCACCAACCGCCGTGCCCTTCTGGCTCTGCGTGGGCCTGTTCTTCCTCAGCTTCACCGGCCTGGCGATCAGCATCTTCCCGAACCTGCCGCCGCCCTCGCTGACCCTGTTCCAAGCCGCTTCCTCACCAGCTTCGCAGACATTCCTTCTGCCTGGTCTGATCGTCCTTGTGCCGCTCATACTCATCCATACTTGGTTCAATTACCGGGTGTTTCACATCAAGAGCGATGACGACGAAGGCTACGCACACGATTGACGGTCGACGCCCTACCGTCCGTCATCGCGCACAACGACGTCGGGCGAACTCACCCGTTGACCGGAAGGGTGTCGATCGGTATCCTCAAGTACACAACGCCGTTCTCGTCGGGTTTCGGGAGCTGAGCGGCCCTGAGGTTCACCTGCAGCGAAGAAAGAATGAGCGTCGGTACATCGAGCGTCGCGTCGCGCGCCTTGCGCATGGCGACAAACTCCTCTTCGCTGATGCCGTCGCGGACGTGAACGTTCGCCGCTCGCTGCTCCGCGACGGTCGTTTGCCACCTGGCTTCGCGACCCGCGGGCGGATAGTCGTGGCACTTGAACACGCCGGTGCCTGAAGGCAGATCGAGCAAGCGCCGCATGGACCGGTAGAGCTCGCGGGCATCACCACCGGGAAAGTCGGCAGCAGATCTCGCGTCGGGCGGGATCTCGATTGGCGTCCTGGTCGTGGCGGCCTGGTGGTCCTCCGGCGTCTTTGGCTTCGTCGCGGAAAGCCCTGTCACTCGAAGCCACCTTCGTTGCGACAAATACTCATCGTGTGGAAGCTCTCAGCTTCGTGCCAGCCGTCAGTTACACGTCTGACTACCTGCTGTTCTACAGCGATGCTTCCAAGGTCCTTACGATTGGCATCGTCTCGGCTGTGGGGCTCCCCCGTCGGGGCATGGACATACGCCATGTCGACCCCGCACGTTTCGATGGGAGGGCTTCCATAGTGCGGCGGATCTGCGACCCCACCGTGGGGCGGTGCCATGATAGGAACGGGCGGAATGCCAGCAATGGGATGCACGATCGGGCAAGTGCTCCAAACCCGGCACCGCAAGTCTTCTCGACAAGACAAGTCCCGATTGGTGATGGCCCCGCGGCGCTCCAATCTGGCAACGCGAAAGGAAAGCCGGCGCGAGGCCGGCTTCTAAAGCTTGTAACCTGTTGATCTCATTATGATTTATGGTGGGCCCTGAGTGACTCGAACACTCGACCTACGGATTAAGAGTCCGCTGCTCTACCAACTGAGCTAAGAGCCCGAAAACTGCGCTGTCTCGGAAGGTTGGCGTGTGGGTTGTGCGGGGCTCGAACCCACGACCTACGGATTAAAAGTCCGCTGCTCTACCAACTGAGCTAACAACCCTCCGAGCCCGTGATTATAAGGTGGGCGCCGCGCTCGGCCGGGCTGCGGACAGCGCCGCGGATTCTATCGCCCGGGCGGCGGCGACCATGCCGAAGGTCGCGGTCACCGCGACGCTCGAGCCGTAGCCGTGGCAGTTGAGGCTGCCGTCGATCTCGCACGCTTCGCCGTTCGCGGGAGCGCTCACCGGCTCGCGCGAGAACACGCACGTCACGCCGAACGGGCCGGTGCGCGGCGCGTCGTGGAGCTTGCGCAAGCGCTGTCGCAACGCGGCGAGCATCGGGTCGTGGGTGACTTCGGCCAGATCGCCGATCTCGACGCGCTCGGCCGCGCGCTTGCCGCCCGCAGCGCCGACGACGACGAGCGGCGTCGCCGTGCGCCGTGCCCAGGCCGCGAGCACCGCCTTCGCACGCACGTTGTCGCAGGCATCGATGACCGCGTCGGCGCGCCGCGTCAGGAGCATGGGCCAGTTCGTCTCGTCGACGAACTCCTCGATCGCCTCGACCGCGCAGCCCGGATGGATGTCGGCGATGCGCTCGCGCAGCGCCTCGACCTTGGCCATGCCGAGCGTGCGGCCGAGCGCCTGCACCTGGCGGTTGACGTTCGATTCGGAGATCTGGTCGAGGTCGATCAGCGTCAGCGCGCCGACGCCGCTGCGCGCCAGCGCCTCCGCCGCCCACGAACCGACACCGCCGACGCCGACGACGCCGATGTGCGCCGCGCGGATGCGTGCATAGGCCGCGTTGCCATAGAGCCGGCGCAGGCCGCCGAAGCGACGCTCGAGATCGGCGCAGTCTGTCATCCTGAGCGAAGCGAAGGATCACCGCGCGCGACGAGATCCTTCACTTCGTTCAGGATGACAGGGGCATGGCGCGCTACCGCAACGATGCCAGCCGCTCCTTGCCGGCCTGCGCCGCCTCGGACTTGGGGTAGCTCTTGACCAGCTCGTCGATCGTCTTGCGCGCCGACTTCGTGTCCTTCAGCTCGGCCTGGCAGTTGGCGATGGCGAGCAGCGCCTCGGGCGCGCGCAGGCTCTCGGGCGACCCCGAGACCAGGCTGCGAAAACTCGCGATCGCTTCCTTGTAGTCGCGCTTGGCGTACTGCGTGTTGCCGAGCCAGAAGAGCGCCGAGTCGCGATAGCCCGAGCTCGGAAAGCGCCTCAACAGGCCGCTGAAGCCGACGGCCGCGCGGTCGAACTCGCCCTTGCGAAAGCCGGCGAGCGAATCGTCGTAACTGCGCTTCTCGTCGGGATCGACGCTGAACTCCTTGCCGTCGACGATCACCTTCTGCGGCTCGACTTTCCTGATGCGCTCATCGACGCCCTGCATCAGGTCGGTCTGCTTCCGCTGCACCTCGGCGACGTCGCGCGTGAGCTGCTCGATCTGGCCGCGCAGCTTCGCGTTGTCGGTGCGCTGCACGTCGATCGCGCCGTTGAGATCGAGGAGGCTCCTCTTGAGCTGGTCGAGCTGCGCCGACATCTGCGTCATCTGCTCGGTCTGGCGCGCTCGCGCCTGCTCGTTGCCCGCCTCGAGCTGCTTCCGCAGGTCGAGGATGGCGCGGCGCGCCTCGTCGTCATCGAAGAGACCGGCGTGGGCCGGCAGCGA
>JAYVVB010000219.1:0-2836 GCA_043787455.1 Rhizobacter sp. | reverse complement strand
TCGCCTGCAGGCGCGCGGCTTTTCGGAGTCGTCGGTTCTGCTGCGGATGAGCCGCGAGGAGATCGGCAGCTACCTCGGCCTCAAGCTCGAGACCGTGAGCCGGACATTCTCGAAATTCCAGGCGAGCGGCCTCTTGTCCGTTCAGCACCGGGAAATCCACATCACCGATCCGATCGGTCTGCAGCAGGTGCTCGCGCCGTCACGGGCCGACGCCAGGTGAAGCCGGGCGATGGCGAGTCGATCCGGCAGGCCGAACAGTCCGGATCCTTGAGTTGCGTCAAAGTCAGGCGGCGGAACCGGGCTATCTTGTCGGCGTTGGAGGAGCCACGATGAGTCAGCTGAACGTCGGAAACATAGATCGCGCCATCCGCCTTGTTCTGGGTATCGCGCTCGTGGCACTTGCCGCGTTCGGCTATGTCGGCGCATGGGGCTACGTGGGGCTCATCCTGATGCTCACGGGGGCCGTCGCGTTGTGCCCGCTCTATTCCCTGCTTGGTCTGAAGACCACATCGCGCTGAAACACACGCCGGCTTCGGACGGGCGAGTTCTATGTGAGTGCACAGACAGACGCAGCCTGCACGCGCCGCTACAAGCTAAGCGGACGATTGGCCCTGGAGCAGCCAACCGTTCATCCCATCAGCTCTTGAACAATGAGGAAGCGAATCATGGCTACGAAGAAAGACGACTACAGCGCAAAGATGACGCAGCAACTCGACGAGATGAATGGAAACATCGACGCGCTCGCAGCCCGGGCGCACACGGCTCAGGAGAACGTGCGGGAGCAGTACCGTGTCGAACTGGCCAAGGTGCGCCAACAATCCAACCTGGCTGTGGCAAAGCTCGTCGAGCTCAAGGCCGCGAGCGAAGCTTCCTGGGACAAGATGGTCGCTGAGATGGACAAGGCCAGCAATGCGTTCATCCACTCCTTCGAGGCCTTCAAAACGAAGGTCTGAGACCGAGGGATCGGCTTGGGGTCAACGCCCCAGTGGCAACCCGAGCCGATGACTCTCGTTCGCTCGTTTTGGATCACTCCGCGGCCGCGCTGCCCAGTGCCGAAGCGGCAACCGGGGAGGAAGAGCGGGCAGCGCTCGCCTGACGCTTCAGCTGCCATTCCTTGACAAGCGCGTAGAGCGCCGGGATGACAGCCAATGTCAGGATGGTCGACGAGATCATGCCGCCTACCATGGGCGCGGCGATTCGGCTCATGACCTCGGAACCGGTACCTGTCCCCCACATGATCGGCAGAAGTCCGGCCATGATCGCGACCACCGTCATCATCTTCGGTCTCACACGCTCGACGGCGCCGTGCATGACGGCAGCGTACAGGTCTGACGCCTGCGGCACTCGGCCTTCGTCGCGGCAGCGTGCTTGCGCGTCTCGCCAGGCGTGATCGAGGTAGATCAGCATCACGACGCCCGTCTCGGCCGCGACGCCGGCCAGAGCGATGAAGCCCACCGCGACGGCCACTGAGAGGTTGTAGCCCAGCGCCCACATCAGCCAGACTCCACCGACCAGTGCGAAGGGAACCGAAAGCATGACGATCAGCGTTTCGGTCAGACGTCGGAAGTTTAGGTACACGAGGAAAAAGATCGTGGCCAGGGTCACCGGGACGACCAGCTTCATCTTGGCGATCGCGCGTTCCATGTACTCGAACTGGCCGCTCCATGTGATGTAGTACCCCGGCGGGAACTTGACGGCGTCGCTCACGGCCTTGCGCGCGTCGGCCACGTAGGAGCCGATGTCGCGATCCCGGATGTCGACGAAGATGTACGACGAGAGCAGCGCGTTCTCGGTGCGGATGCCGGGCGTGCCCCGTTCCACGACGACGCGGGCGACCTGGCCGAGCGGAATCATCTGTCCGTCCATCATCGGCACCAGCACCTCGCGCTCGATCTGCTGCGGGTTGGCACGCAGTTCGCGCGGGTAGCGCACTGACACCCCGTACCTCTCGCGACCTTCGACCATCGTCGTCACCATCTCGCCGCCGAGCGCCGTGCCGATCACGTCCTGCAAGTCGCCGACCGACAAGCCGTAGCGGGCAAGCTGCTCGCGGTCGGGCTCGACGTTGAGGTAGCTCGCTCCGGTGATCCGCTCGGCGAAGGCCGATGTCGTTCCAGGAACCTTCTTCACGACGCTCTGGATTTCCTTGGCGAGCTTTTCCATCTCGCCCAGATCCTTGCCGAAGACCTTGATGCCGATCACCGTCTCGAACATCTTGGTCGGCGCCGGGTCCGTCGCCGTATTGGCGCGGCCGGCCTTGCCGAATACCGAGCTCACTTCCGGAAAGCTCTTGACGATCTTGTCTTGGGTCTGCAGGACTTCGGCGGCAGTGGTGATCGACATGCCCGGCAGCGACGCCGGCATGTACATTGACGTAGTTGCCATCGGCGTACGTGCCCTGACGTACAGACCTCGCGCCGGGCAGCAGCCAGACTGATGCCTGCATCAAGGGAGCAGGATATGAACCACGGATTGCCTACGTTGAGCGTCGCCCTTGCTTGAAAGTCGCGAGGATCGGGAAAGGTGCGGCATAGACTGCTTGGCGAGACCGTTCTGGCGACGTTTGCCGTCGCCTTGGTCGCGGTCGCCTTGCCATACCTTCCCTTCTCGGCCTGACGCCGCTGCCGCTCACCTGCTACCGAGCAATCGCGCTGATCGTGGTCCTCGATATCGGGTGCGGCCAGCGGGCGAAGCGAAGGTGCCATCGGACGTCTGGCACTGCACCTTCGTATCAGTGGCGCAAGAGGCTCATCGGTGCTGTGAGAGGCCGACGAACGATGACAAGATCTTCTAGAAAGGAATGCTTCATGAACTCCCCCAGTTCCTGCGTGCTGAG
>JAYVVB010000218.1:0-6297 GCA_043787455.1 Rhizobacter sp. | reverse complement strand
GCCGAAGTAAAAGTTGTCCTGGTGCGCCGGCTTCGGCCCGCCGCCCGCGGGCGGCTTGAAGAAGATATGGCTGAAGTACACCGACACCCCCCGGCCGAGGATGCGCTCGACGAGGGCGATCAGCCGGGGATCGCGCGCCAGCGCCTCGACCGCGGCGCGCTGCGCATGCGGGTTGTCGAGCTTTCTCAGCACCGTTCGCGCGCGCACGTTGCCGTCGACGTACCAGGCACGCTGCTCCGGCGGCAGCTCGGCGAGGAAGGACGCGCCCCAGGCTTCGATGTCGGCGATGACCGCATCGGTCTCGGCGTCGCCGAAGACACCGTTGACGGTGAGATGGCCCTGGTGGCGATAGAAGCCGAGGTCGATGGCGTCGATCGACGCCGCGGCAGTGTCGCGCGCAGAGGTCATGGCGGCGGCCCGGTCCAGGCCGACTTCGGCATGGTCGCCGTCGTCGACAGGTCGGGCACGACGGCGCTGCCGAAGCCCGGGCACTCGAGCGAGCCGAGCGCGAGCCGGCCGCCGACGATCCGCAGCCGGACGTGCCGGTCCTCTTCCGCGTACAAGTCGGGGTGCGCTTCGAGGAAAGCGAGGCTTTCGCCTTGAGGCCGACCAGCGAAGCCGTCGATGAAGTGGTGGCCGTTGCGCTCGACGTCCGCGAGGCCGAGCAGCGACACGAGCGCCAGATCCTGCTGCACCGCCAGGCCCGCCTGCGTCGTCAGATCTTCGCCCGACAGGAAGAACGAGGCTTCGCCGCCGTCGCCGTTCCAGGTGCGGCAGCGCGCCAGGTTGACGAGCGACTTGTAGAAGCCCTTGCAGTCCTTCGACGACACGCCACCGTAGCCGAGCGAGCGCGCGCGCACGAACGACTCCATCTCGCCGTCCGACTCGTCGATGATCACCGGACGGAGTCGCGCCAGCGCGGCGATGCTGCGCGAGAGCGCCGCCTGGCGCTTGATCGGCTGCTCGATGAAGAGCGTCGCCGCGCAGAGCTTCTGCAACGCCGGCGCGGCCTCCATCGCGCTCCAGAGCTCGACGACGGACTCGACGTCGTCGTACTGCTCGTTGCCGTCGAGCGTGACGTGCAGCGGCCCGGCGATGCCGTCGAGGACCGAGGCGATCTTCGTCAGCCGCTCGAGGTCGGCGCCGAGGTCGCCGCTCACCTTGAGCTTGAAGCAGCGCTGGCCGTAGCGGCGCACGACCTCCTCGAGCGTCTCCGGAAGGCCGTCGTTGACGCGATCGCCGGTTTCCTGGTCGCCGGCCGTGATCGGATCGACGAGGCCGACGGTGTGCCGTGCCTCGATGCTGTTCGAGGGTACGAGGCCGGCGAGAAACGCGGTGAAGTCGAAGTCGCCGAGATCGGCGATGACCGGGTGCGGGATCATGCCCGCGAGATTGCTGCGCATCGCCGTCCAGAAGCTGACGCCGAAGAGGCGGCAGACGGCGTCGAGCACCGCGCGATCGACGAGCGCATTGCCGAAGCTCGCGACCAGCGGCGCCAGGCCGAGCTCGCGGCCGGCGCGGATCTGGTGGCGATAGTTGTCGGCGAAGAGATCGAAGGGCGTCGACGGCGGCGCTTCCTTGTAGGCGCCCGCCGCAAGCTCGATCGCGCGGCGCAACTGGTCCTGGTTCTGGGCGTCGGTGAGGGCCGGGTTTTTGTCGAACCACTTCGCGGCCAGCATCTCGGCGGCGTAGCCGAAGCCTTCGCGACCGTCGTCGAGGCGCAGGTGGACGCGCAGGAACGCCTGCCGTCCTTCGGTGACGGTGATGACGCCGAATCGAAACGGCAGCCGCAGCTTGAACGGTTGCTCGAAGCCCTCGACGCCGAGCACCGTGACCTTGGGCGCGTGCGGCGGCGCGGCGATCATCGGCCCAAACGGCTCAGGCGAGCCAGCGCTCGAGGTTCGCCGCGACGAAGGCGTCGTCGGCGAGGTCGGCATGTTCGCGCACGACGCGATCGATCGCCTCGCGCTGGCCCGGGCCGAGGCCTTCCTCGGGATCGAGGCAATCGATGCGCTCGACGAGACCCTGGCGCCGCAGCACCTCGTGGCAGCCGGCGATGCAGCCGCGGAAGTTGTTGGCGACATCGAAGAAGGCGCTGTTGCAGTCGGTGACGCGGCTGTCGAGCGCGAGCAGATCGACGTCGATCGCGCCGCTCTGCTCGTGTCGCCGCACCGCGGCCTTGCATCGTTCGAGCAACTCGACCGCGCTCTTCGTCCACACCGACCAGTGGCCGAGCAGGCCGCCGCGAAAACGCACGGTCATGGGCGCGCCGTCGCGCATCGCCACGAACGGCGTCACCAGGTCGAGCACGATGTGGTCGTCGTTGCCGGTGTAGAGCGCGACGCGCTCCTCGGCCTGCGCCGCGACGAGGCCGCGGACGACGTCGATCGTGCGGTAGCGATTGAACGGCGCGACCTTGATCGCGACGACGTTGTCGAGCGCGGCGAAGCGGGTCCAGAACGGCACGCCGAGCTCGAGCCCGCCGACGGCCGGCTGCAGGTAGAAGCCGATCAGCGGCATCTCGCGCGCGACCGCTTCGCAGTGCCTGAGGAGCTCGTCGTCGCTCGCGCCCTTGAGCGCAGCCAGGCTGAGCAGCACCGCGTCGTAGCCCAGGCCGCGCGCGAGGCGCGCCTCGGCGACGGCCTGCAGCGTCAGGCCGCATGCGCCTGCGACGAGCACCGGCCGGCCCGCGCCGGCTTCGGGCAAGCGCTGCCAGTCGCGCGCCGTCTCGGCGGCGATCTTCAGCACCTCTTCGAACAGACCCGCCTCGCGGACCCTGAACTGCGTCGTGTGGACACCGACCGCCAGCCCGCCGGCGCCGGCATCGAGGTAGTAGCGCGTGAGGGCGCACTGGCGCCGGCGATCGAGCCGGTGCGTGGCGTCGAGCGCGAGCGGATGCGCGGGAATCGCGAGGCCCGAGAACAGCCGCTCGCGCAGATCGTCGAGCGACGCGCCGGTGGCGGACGCGGCCATCGTCAGCCGAACTCCGGCCCGGCGAGCGCGAACATGCGCAGATCCGCGGTCAGCAGCTTGCCGTCGCCGAGCGTCATGCGAGCGAACGAACGCTGGCGCGCGAAGCCCAGTTGCTCGAGCCGGCGCACCAGCGTCGAGGCACGCACCGGCACGTCGATGAAGACGCGGCCGCGGGTCAGTGCGAGCGCCGTGTCGACGAGCGCCAGGGCGTCGGCCGTGCGCGCCGCGACGACAGGGCCGATCTGCGTCGCCCGCCGGCCGGGACGCGCGATCGCGAAGCCGTCGCGCGCCGAAGAGAGCCACGCGTGCGTGCCGGCGCGGGCGATGAAGGCGCGCAGCAGCAAGGCGCGACCGACGCGCTGCGCAGCGGCATCGAGCGCGACGATGTCGTCGGCATCGGCGCCGCGTCGCGCCTCGATCGGGCCGTCGGCCACGCCCCGACGCGGCGCCACGACCGGATCGGCGCCGGCTTCCTGTCGCTCCCAACGATCGAAGGCGAAGCCGGAGACGAAGCCGCCCTGGCGGTAGACCTCGGCACCGGCCGGCGTGGCGTCGAGCACCGGCACGCGGCCTGCACGGCGTAGCGCGGCGACGCAGGTGTCGAGCAGGCTCGAGGCGAGACCACGATGGCGGTGGTCAACGTCGACGAGGACCATCGAGATCCAGCCGAAGCCGCCCTCGTACGGCAACGCCGCGGCGGTCGCGACGAGGCGCCCGGCGCCGTCGCGCATGCCGAAGGTCTCGCCCTGCGAGATGAAGAAAGCCCAGTCGTCGGCGCTCTGGTTCCAGCCCGCGGCATCCGACAGGACGAGGCCGGCGTCGACGTCGCCGAGGCCGAGCCGCTCGATCGCGAGCGCCTCAGAAGTCGCCATCGCGGACCTCGAATTGGGTCGGCTTGTTGAAGCTCGTGCCGCCCGAGCGGACCCAGTCGGCGACCCAGTCGAGCATCCGGCCGAGCGGGACGAGCGGATAGCCGAAGACCGACGCCGCGAGAGTGGTGTCGGAGAGCAGCGCGGTCTCGGCCTCGGCGCCGGAGAGCTTGGCCTCGGCGCCGAACCGATGAGCCAGCTCGCGCGCGAGCCAGCGGATCGAGATCGTCTCCGGGCCGGTGACGTTGATCGGCGTCGTCGGCGTCGTGCAGTGCGCGAGGCAGCGCAGCACCTGGGCATTGGCGTCGCCCTGCCAGACGACGTTGACGTGGCCCATGGTGATGTCGACGGTCTCGCCGCGATGGAGCTTCGACGCGATGTCGAAGACGACGCCGTAGCGCATGTCGATCGCGTAGTTGAGACGCACGATCCGGCCCGGCGTGCCGTGGCGCGCCGAGAAGTACTCGAACATGCGCTCGCGGCCGAGGCACGACTGGGCGTAGTCGCCGATCGGCGCCGGCACCATGCGCTCGCTCGCTCCGCCACCGCCGACGGGCGTGAGGCCGTAGACGTTGCCGGTCGAGAAGGCGACGATGCGCGAGCGCCGATAGCGCTCGGCGACGAGCGCCGGAACGTGCACGTTCATCGCCCAGGTGAGCCCCGGGTTGCCGGTGGCGCCGAACTTGTGGCCGGCGGCGAAGACCACGTTGGACGCATCGGGAAGCGCCTCGATGGCGGCGCGATCGAGCAGGTCGCAGGCGATCGTCTCGATGCCGTCGGCAGCGAGCCGCTCGCGCACCGCCGGATCGCTGAAGCGGGCGACGCCGACGACGCGCCGCGATGGCGTCGCCCGCTTGGCCAGGCGCGCCAGCGTCGGCCCCATCTTGCCGGCGACGCCGAGGATCAGGAGGTCGCCTTCGACGCGCTCGAGCTCGTCGACGAGCACGCGACTCGGTCGGGTCAGGAATTCGTCGAGCTCGGCGACGCTGGCGAAGCGGTCGGGGAGCGACGAAGGGTCGAGAAGGTCCACGTCCGGGTCCAGGCAGGGAAGGAGAAAGTGAGCCGATCGAGTTTAGCGGCCGCGTCGGCGGCGAACGACGCGTTCGCGCAAGTTGCTACTCTTCCGGCGCGACTCAACAGGAGAGGGGCGCCATGACGACGGAGAAGATCGTCCGCATCGGCGGAGCATCGGGGTTCTGGGGCGACAGCCGGGTCGCCGCGCCGCAGCTCGTCGCCTCTGGCAGGGTCGACTACCTGGTCTTCGACTACCTCGCGGAAACGACGATGGCGATCCTCGCCGCGGCGAGGATGAAGAACGCCGAGCTCGGCTACGCCACCGACTTTGTCGACGTGGCGATGGGCCCGGTGCTGGGCGAGATCGCGGCGCGCGGCATCAAGGTCGTGAGCAACGCCGGCGGCATCCATCCGCGCGCGTGCGTGGCCGCGCTCGAAGCGCGGATCGCCGCGGCGGGGCTGACGCTGCGCGTCGCCGTCGTCGAAGGCGACGACGTCAGCGCGCTCGTGCCGGCGCTCGTGGCGAGCGGCGTGCGCGACATGGACACCGACGCGCCACTGCCGGCGCGCGTCGCGAGCGCCAACGCCTACCTCGGCGCGCTGCCGATCGCGCACGCGCTCGCCGCCGGCGCCGACATCGTCGTCACCGGCCGGGTCGTCGACAGCGCCCTCGTCCTCGGGCCGCTGATCCACGAGTTCGGCTGGCGTGCCGATGCCTTCGATCTCCTCGCAGGCGGCAGCCTCGCCGGTCACATCATCGAGTGCGGCTGCCAGGCGACGGGTGGCCTCTTCACCGACTGGGCCTCGGTGCCCGACTGGCCGAACATCGGCTATCCGATCGCCGAGTGCCGAGCCGACGGCTCGTTCGACATCACCAAGTCCGCCGGCACGGGCGGCCTGATCGCTCGCGCCGCCATCGCCGAGCAGCTGCTCTACGAGATCGGCGACCCCGGCGCGTACGTGCTGCCCGACGTGATCTGCGATTTCCGCGACGTCGTCGTCGAGCAGATCGACGCCGAGCGTGTCCGCGTCAGCAACGCACGCGGGCTCGCGCCGACCGACAGCTACAAGGTCTCGGCCACGGCGCTGCAGGGCTTTCGCGCCGCCGGGACGCTGGTCATCGTCGGCATCGACGCGGTCGCGAAGGCGGAGCGCACCGGCGCCGCGATCGTCGAGCGAACGCGCACGCTCCTGCGTGACGCCGGCTTCGCCGACTACGCGGCGACGTACGTCGAGGTCATCGGCGCGGAAAGCTCCTATGGGCCGCACTCGCGAGCGCGCGCGAATCGCGAGGTGATGCTGCGCGTCGTCGCCGATCACGCCGATCGGCGCGCGCTCGAGATCTTCGCGCGCGAGATCGCGCCGGCGGGCACGTCGTGGTCGCCGGGAACGACCGGACCGGGGGGCGGCCGGCCCGGCGTCTCGCCGCTGGTCCGGCCAC
>JAYVVB010000217.1:0-4594 GCA_043787455.1 Rhizobacter sp. | reverse complement strand
GCGGCCGCGGTGGCGGGCGCCGGCGCGGCGACGGCGTTCCACGCGGCCGGCAACGCAGCGACCGCGAGAGCGGCGGCGATCAGCTTGCAGCTTCGTTTGAACATGGCTATCTCAGTAGTTGGCCGTGAGGAACATCTGCACGATGTTGGCGTTGTAGCCATAGAGGCTCTTCGTGCGGACATCGGTGAAGTCCTTGAAACTGAAGTGCGTGAACTCGTAGGAGCCGTTCAGCTTCAGGTCGTACTTGCCCGGCACCTTCTTGACCGTGTAGGAGAGCTTGGCGCCGAGGCCGGCGTCGTTGAAGGTGCTGAGCTGGCGGTTGCGCGAGACGAAAGTCCTCTCGGTCGGCGCGTCGTCGCTATAGAAGACGGCGTGCGTCTGCGTGTAGTAGCGGACGAACGCGTCGGCGAGCCACGACTGGCCGAAATAGCGGCTGTAGCCGAGTTCGGCGGTGTGCGCCTTGATCGCCCAGGTGTCCCGGTAGTAGCGGTACTCGACGTGCATCGCGTCGCGCGAGCCGAGGTCGCCGACGAGTCTGAACTTGACGGCGCGAGCCGATCGCGTCCGCGGGTTGTTCTCCGGGACGAAGGCGCCGAAGACGCGCGCCGAGCGATAGGGACTGCCGAGGAAGCCGTCGTCGGAGAGCGCCTCGAGGTTGGCGCTCATCAGCCAGCGCGGCGTCAGGATCTGGGTCGCGCCGAGGCGGTACTGCCAGTGCCGCGCGGCGTCGGAGAACTCGGGCGAGTTGTGCTTGAGCACCTTGTCGGCGCCGCGCGTGAAGCCGAAAGACACGGTCGTCATGCCACCGAAAACTTCCTGCGTCAGGTCGAGGCTGCCGGTGTTTGCGGTGTAGTCGGGCTCGTGGCTGGTAAGGGCCGAGAGCGTGATCTGCGAGTCGCGATAGACGTAGTCGGCGGAGAGGCCGAATTCGTTTCGCACCTCGTGGTACTTGCTCGCCGTCGTGACGACGTCGATCGACGCGTTGCTCACCGCGTCCATGTAGTAAGTGCCGGCGACCGAGACCTTGTCGAGGATGCTCTTGCGGATCAGCACGGCAGGACCGAGCGCGGTGACGCCGCCGCCGCTGTACGAATGGAACAGCGTCTCGGCCTTGTCCTCGGGCAGGTCGACCGCGCGTGCGTGGCCGACCGCGAACAGGCCGCCCAGGATGCCGCCGAAGAGCGCCAGCAGGCGCCGCCAGAGGCTGATCGAAGCCTTAGTTGCAGCCACAGCCGCCTCCCTGCACGCCGGTCGCGCCGCGCGCGCCCTCGCGCACGTCGCGCACGTGCTCGAAGTGCTTCTCGGGCAGGCTGTCGCGCGACAGTTTCATGATCGGATCGGCCAGCCGCTCACGCTCGTAGGGCTTGACCCACGGCTCGATCGGCTTCCAGGTCGGGATCATCGAGCAGCCGCCGAGCAGCGCCGCCGCGGCGATCAGGGCAAGGGTGGCCGACGTCGCGCGGGTGCTCATTTCAGGAGCTCCCGGATCTGCTTCTCGTAGTTGTCCTCGTAGCCCGTGAGGTAGCCGCGATGGACATAGCGCACCTTGCCGTCGCGGTCGATGATCACCGTCGACGGCATCGTGCTCAGGTCGTAGAGCTTGCTCACCGTCTTGTCGGTGTCGAGCAGCACCGGGAAGGTAACGCCGAGCTTGGCAGCCACTTCCACGGCCTTCCTCTGGTCGTCGTCGACGTTGACGCCGAGCAGTACGAAGCCCGAAGCCTTGTACTTCTCGTAGAGGCGGTTGAGCTGCGGCATCTCCTGGCGGCACGGGCCGCACCATGTCGCCCAGAAGTTCACCATCACGACGCGGCCGCGCTGCTCCTTCAGGCGCAGGTTCGGACCGTCCATGGCGTGCAGCGTGAAGTCGGGGGCGGCGCTCGCCGGCGCGAGCGCCGCGGGCGCGGTGCTGGCGCCGAATGCGATCAGCGCGGCAAAGGCGACGCGCATCGGTACGGAGACGCTGGCGCTGTGGCGAAGAAGACGTTGCAAGGAAGTCATGAGGCGGGCCTTCATTTCGGCAGTTCGGTGTCGGAGGCTCAGAAATAGACGGTGAGGCCGCCGGTGAGCTCGAGGTTCTGCGTGCTCTGGCGCTTGCCGAGCAGGTCGAGCGAGAACATGTGGTCGCGCATGTCGAGCTGCAGCGCCATCCAGTCGGCGAGGAAGACGCGATAGCCGAAGCCGACGTTGAAGGTCGGCCGCCTCTGGACGTCGATCTTCGTGCTGCCGACGCCGGCGACGACGTAGAGTTGCGACGGCTTGGCGCGACGGCTGCCGATGAAGATCTCGCCCGGCAGCAGGTTGTAGCCGGCCGAGAAGTTGTAGTAGCTGAGCTTCGTTCGCTCTTGCGCGAAGATCCCGCCCGGCAGGATCTGGCGGAAGGTCTCGTCGCTCACCTTAGTCTGGGCGTACACGCCCTCGACGAAGAAGTCCTCGGTGATGTGGTAGCCGAGACGCAGGCCGTAGACGGCGCTCGAGCCGAAGTTCTGCGTCGAGTAGGTGCCGCCGAAGAGGCCCACCTCGAAGTCGTTCGACGGAAACTTCGGCACGCCGATGTCGCGACGGTCGACCTGCGGCACGACGACCTGATCGTTGTTCGCAGCCGGCGGGTCGGCGGCGAGCACGGCGAAGGTCGCCGTCGCCAATGCCGTGGCCAGGAGTGCGTTGCGCGTGGTCTTGTTGTTCATTTTTGGATGCCTCAGATGCGACGGCCGGGCCGCGGCGTCAGAAGAAGAAGGAGACGCCCGCGGTGAGGGCCCGGTACTCGGTCGAGCGCTGGTCGCTGACGAACGCCGTGTAGAGCGAGTAGTCGACCTGCATGACGAAGCGATCGGTGAGGTGGTAACGAATGCCGATCTGGGCGTTGGCAAGCTTGGCGTCGGTCGTCGTCGCGCCGATCAGGCTCAGGTTGGGAAAGTTCTTGAACTTGCCGATGCCCACGCCGAAGAAGGGCGAGATGCGCCGGTCGGACCAGGGCTCGGCGACGATGTTGAGATGCCAGAAATCGGAGCCCGAGAACACGCCCTGCACCTGGCCGATCGTGCCTTCGAGACTGAGCGTTTCTGAGAATCGGTAGCTGGTCCATAGCTTCAACATCGGCTCGGAGTGGAAGTGTCCCCAGGCTCCGCCGAGCTGAACCTTGCGGCTCAGGAAATCATCGAGCAGCACGTCACGAAAACTCTTCCTGCCGCCGGCCGCCGTGATCGTCGATTCGAGCTGCTGTCGGGTCACCCAGCCGACCTTGCCGTCGTCGGTCTTGACGCGATACCAGTCGGTGTGACGCAGCTCGATCTCGATGAAGTCGCCGCGCTTGGTGACGAAGAAGACCGGAAAGCCGCGGCCAGGGCCGGTGCGCAGCTCGATGTAGGGGTCGGTGACCTGCAGTCGCTCGGTTTTCTGCGATCCGCTCGCCGACGCGGGCGTCGCTGCCACGGGAATAGGCGCCGAGGCAGCGGCCTCGGCTGCGACCGGATCGGCGGCGAGCGCGTGAGCGCCGAGCAACGCGCAGCAGATGACGACGACGTGGCGCAACGAAGCGAGCACGCGGCCCTTGCGCTCTTCTAGCGCAATCGCGAGACGGGCGGTCCTCACTGGGTGTTGCACGTGCCGACCTTCGGATCGGGCGGCGTGAACATGGTGTAAGAGGCGGTGCTGAACTCGTCCTGCCCGAGCGGGGCGGGATGACTGATCCAGTACTGGATGATCTTCGCGTTGGGATCGCTCTGGCTCGGGAAGATCAGGCCGCCGCCGTGCAGCACGAGGAGCAGCGGCTTGGCGAGGAGGCGGCTCTGCGTGGTCGAGCCGAGGATGACCTGACCCTGCGCCGAGTAGAAGTTCTTGTAGATTTCGGTCGCACGGATCACGTCGGGCGTGTTCGCCGGCAGCGTGACGTCGACCTGTGCCGCCGCAAGCACCAGGCGAAGGGCGCCGCCCGTGCCCGTCACGGTGTCGTGACAGCCCGAGCTGGCGCAGGTGTTGGTCGAGGTGACCCCGTTCAGCTGGATCTGCAGCTGCGCGAGGAAGATCGGGTTCACGCACTTCTGGAAGTACGCGAAGGACAGATGCTGGCCGGTCGCTCCTTGGGGGTTGCTGATCGTCGGCGGGTTGTCGAATGGATTCGACGACGACCCGCCGCAGGCGACCAGCGTTCCCAGCAGTACGGTTGAAAGAAGGTTCCGGTGCAATGTCATCAGGGTGGTCAACAGCCGGTGGCTATCCAGCTTGCGATCGTGTTGTAGTCAGCGCTGCCGACGGGAAGGACCGGGATGGTCACGGGGACCGGCGGCGTGCCGGTCATCGCGCCCGGCGGATGCGGGACGGTCGAGGGCCTGCTCAGCAGGTAGTTCGAGGCCGCGTTGCAGGCGTTCGAGATCATCGACAGCGTCACGCCGTAGTCGCCCTTCACGTCGCCCGTCAGGACGAAGCGGTTGTTGCGGAACGACGTGCCGATCGGCACCTTCGACGAGCTGCTGCCGATGGCCTGGTGGCAAGCGGCGGCGCAGGTCTTGGTGAGGATCGGCAGCACGTTGGCGGCGAACGCGTCTTCGCTGAGTCCGGTGATCGTGCGCACGTTCGCACCCGCGTCGAACGGGTC
>JAYVVB010000216.1:0-2838 GCA_043787455.1 Rhizobacter sp. | reverse complement strand
TGGCGTGCACTTGCTGGTGAGGTCTGGGTACTGACACTGCTTCCACTCGTTGTTTTGCTTCACTACCCAGACCCGGGCGAGCTTCTGCGACCCGTAGGTAGAACTTCGGCAGCTTCCGGCACGTGCCCACGGCTCAGTACATTCCGCGAGTCCTGAATTCGTCTCGACCATCCGCCAGACGCCCGCGTGACACTTCGCGTTCGCCTCGCAGACCTTGCTCACCGACGAGGGAACCGGCGGCGTCTCGATCTGTTTGCTGGATTGAACGGCTTCATTGCCTTTGACGAACTGGGCTTGCGCGGCGAAACAGGCGAGGGCGCTCGTTGCGACGATGAGGGTGGCGATGGCTTTCATGGGACGCTCCTTTGCGGCTTGGATTTGCGCTCACGAACCGCATCCAGAAGCAAAGGGAGCCAGCCCTTTGGGTCGTCACCCACGCGTTCCCGGATGCCGTCGAGCAAAGCAACGTTATCCGTGGTGGCGGAGAGCACGGTAACGAAGTCCTCGAGGCCAGAGAGGTCGAGCTCGCAGATCGCGCTGCTGTTGCCCTGCTTAACCATGAAGCTGCGACCGCCGCGCGCGCTGAGGCTCTTGACGATGTCGTATTCGGCTTCGGTCAGACCGAACCCTTCGACGTATTCCTCGCGCATCGCTTCCGGATTGGCGAGGAAAATCTTCGTCACGCTCTGCTCGACCATCGTTCGACCGATCGAGTGGCGGAGGACGTCCGACGGGCTCTGCGTGTCGAAGATGCCGAGGCCGTTCTGCTTGCGGATCGTCTTCTGCTTCTGCTTGGCGAAGTCGCTGAAGATCTCGTTGTCGAGTGCTTTCCAGAACTCCGAAATGACGTAGATCAGTCGCTCGCCGTTGACGAGCTCGCCCATCACGTCGAGGAGGTACAACATCACCGGCGTGCGCACCTCCGGCAGGTCCAGGAACTCGGTCGTGTCGAAACCGATGGCGCTGGTGTCCATCAGGTCTGTCAGGCGGTCGTCTGCTTCGTCGAACACCCATCCAAGCGCGCCCCCCTTGCACCAGCGACCCAGCCGCTCGTACAAGCTGTTC
The DNA here is from genome assembly GCA_043787455.1 of Rhizobacter sp. Classification (GTDB taxonomy): domain Bacteria; phylum Pseudomonadota; class Gammaproteobacteria; order Burkholderiales; family Burkholderiaceae_C; genus Schlegelella_A. The sequence goes on along the minus strand of JAYVVB010000216.1, from coordinate 1,773 downwards.
TCGCCTGATTTCGGCAGGTTCTGCCGCACCGTCGAGAAGCGACGAAGCTGCCTGGGCATCATCGCGACAGAACGGACTGCATCGGCGATGGCTCGCTCGTCGGCGGGGAGTAGCGGCATTGTCGATGTCTCGATGCAGGTCCGGAGCAACTGCTCCCAGAACTGGATGCGTGCCGGTGTGGGGTCGCGCTGCAGCGGATTGCAGCCGGTCGGCTTACCCGCTTCCAAGGTGAAGTACCGGCCTCCGAGTGCACGCAGGGCGATCTCGCTGCCGCGGTCCAGGTCGAACAGGACGAGGCGAGGCGCCGGGTTCCACTTCCGGGTCAGTGCCAGCAGCAGCATCACGAGCGTCGTCTTGCCGACTCCTGTCGAGCCGATGATGAGCGTGTTGCCCGGGTGCTTCTTGTCTGCGGAGTCTTCGCCCTCCGGACTCTTGTGGAGGTTCAGATAGAAGGGCTGTCCGCTAGGCGTGCGAAGCAGGACCAAGGCTTCTCCCCACGGATTGCCATCGCGTTTGCCGCGCGGGAAGTTGTGGCCGCTGGCGAGCGCAGCGAACGCACGGGAGGAGAGCTTGGCCTCCCGGGGACGCCACTGCCAATTGCCCGGCATCTGGGCAAACCACGCAGCGTCGGCCACGAGGTCGACCGGCCGCATTTGCAGACTGCAGGCTTCGCCTACCGCACCGATTGCCTGTGCCGCACGCCGGCCGGCATCGGCCACGTCGTCGCCAAACACGACCAAGCTGTAGTGAAACTCACCCATGCAGAACTGGCCGTCGCCGAGTTCGTTCAGGGCGACGTCCATCTCGGCGACCTGACTCTCGACAACATCGTCGCTGGCGATCAACTGATCGCGCTGCAGTTCCAAAGCGCGCATCGCCTCGCGCCTCGGCAGGATCGAGAAGCTCTGGGTCTCGATGAACTCGCTGCGCTCGTAGAGAAGGGCGTTCAGCACGCCGGGTTCGACCGCGTCGGCGTATTCGTGAATGTCGACGAAGGCAGCGAAGCGCTTGTGCTCGCCGTTCCTGATCTCGAGCTTGTCGGCGCCAAAGGACAGGCGTGATGTCGGCAGCGTCCGGTAGAGGGGGCCCGCGTGCATCGGCACTGCTCGCCACACGCCGTTGACTAGGTAGCCGAGGAACTCGGCAACCTCAGAATAGTCGCGCCCGTTGCGGCGGACCATGCCCAGCAGTTGCGGGTCGAACCCGCGCAAGACGCGTTGGACCAGGGCGGACTTTTCGTCCATGACCCGCATCGCGTCTTCATGGGCCTTCGCAATGTCGCGGCGTGTCCGTCGGGTGGACTGAAACGCTCGGCCGACGCTCGACGTGATCGGGCGGTAGACCAGCGTCATGTAGAGCTCGTTACTCATCATGCGCTGCTTGTGCAACAAGTCACCGTAGGCCTGCGCCACGTCGCGGGCGAAGCCCGGCTCCGATGGGACCGCCATGTCGTCTTCGATGGCCCGATGCAGGCGGTGCTCCCATACAGCGAACTGGCCGCCGGCCAGATTGCGAAGCAGGCTGCACTTTGCCTCGTGCCGCTCAGCGATCGTGTGCACGTCGGCGCACTCGAACGCGACGCCATCCAGGCGCCACACCCGAAGGTAGTCCCCACCCCGGGTGATCACATCGACGGGCGAGACGAGTGACGAGAACGGCACGAAGCGCGCAAGAGGGTTCTCGGACTGCGCACGCGCCCAGTGGCGCGGCTCGGCGCTGCGCCGCATCCGGAGTGCCCTCGCCGGGGTGTCACCCGTTCGGGCGTTTGAGTTA
>JAYVVB010000215.1:0-3830 GCA_043787455.1 Rhizobacter sp. | reverse complement strand
CGAGCCCAACCGCGGCCGCATGGGGCACGCCGGCGATGCCGTACGCGATCGCCATCAGCACGCCGACGCCCAGGCCCACGAGCACGAGCCCGTTCACCGCGCCGCGCACCGAGCGCACCACGAGTGCGAGGCCGCGCCTGCCCGCGGGCCCGAACTGACGAGCGACGATGGTGTCGATCTGCGCGGCGAAGGCATCGCCGTCGAAGTAGAGAAAGAAGAGCACGAGGACGCAGAAGAAGAATGCCATCGCGTGGCGCGTGAGCTCGGCGAGCAAGCTCCGGCCGGTGGCGAAATTGAGCCGGCGCAGGAGCGAATGGACGGAGTCGCTCAGCGCGCCTGGATCGCCGATCGCCTCGTTCCATTGCCGCACGGCCCACGCACCCCCACCGGGCAATTGCGCCACCCACTCTGGAACCGGCAGGCCCGCCTGCTGGCTGGAGGTCCACAGGCGCAGCAGCTCGGGCATCTCGTGACGGCCGCGCAGGGCCAGATAGGTGAACGGAACGCCGAGGAAGACGACGACCGCGCCGGTGAGGAGAACGGCGCTGAGGTGCTCCCACCTTCCCCCGGCGAAGCGGCGCAGGCGATCGTGTAGCGGCCAGGTCCCCACGGCGATGACCGCGGCCCAGAGGATGGGCGCGACGAGCCGGTGCAGGACGAAGATCGCCGCTGCGGCGAGCACGACGACGGCGACGGTGCGGGCGTTCTGGGGCTTCATGGCGGCGGCTTGCACGGCCGGACGCGGCAGCCTCGGCGAGGCCATCGACGCGACTTGCTGGCGCACCACGATCCTAGACCACGCTCTCGCGATCGGGTTCGCGAACGTCAGCGCCGCCAACATCGCGGGCATCGAGGCCGGGTTGGCGTACATCAACATCCACGACGCCCTGTTCCCCGGTGGCGAGATCCGGGGCGACATCCTGGCGGTCTCGCCCGTGCCGGAGCCCGAGTCCGCGGCGCTGATGCTGGCCGGCCTCGCGATGCTCGGGGTGTACGGACGACGGCGCGTCCGCGCTCGCAGACGGCCGAGCGCCGTCTGCGTTCGTCCGCCGCTCGTCAGCGCTTGCGCGCCAGCGTCCGGCCGTCGCCGATGGGCAGCAGGGACAGGTCGACGCGCTGGTCGCCGTGCGGCTTGGCTTTGAGCCGCTGCAGCGCCCCGGTGTCGGCGTCGCGGGCCGCGCGACGCTGCCGCCCCACAAAGTGTTGTCGATCGCGACGAGACCGCCCTGGCGCAGCAGCTGCGGGCAGCGCTCGTAGTACGCGTCGTCGCCGGACTTGTCGGCATCGACGAAGGCGAAGCCGTAGCGACCGGCTTCGTTGGCGGCGAGGCGGGCGTCGAGCGTCTCTCGCACCGGCGCCAGACGCAACTCGATCTTGTGCGCCACGCCCGCCTGTTCTCAGTAGGGACGGCCGCCGCGCCTGTACCCGTCGCCGACGTCGCAGGCGAGGAGCTGGCCGTCGTCGGGCAGCGTGAGCGCCACCGTCAGCGCGCTGTAGCCCGTGAAAACGCCGATTTCGATGGCGCGGCGCGCGCCGCTGAGCTTCACGAGCAGCGCCATGAACTGGCCCTGCTCGGACGAGATCTACATGCCGCCCTGCGGGTGCGCAGCAGAGGCCTCAAGCAGCGCTCGCTGCGCCTGACGCTCGCGGACCGAATGCTCGATCAGGTAGCTGTAGAGCGCGTCGTCAACCTGGAGCGTGCGGTAGGACATGGTCGATCTCCTGTCTAGCACCCGGCCGTGCACTTCCCCGCCCCGTCGAACTCCATCGTCTTGCCCGAAAATGGAACGTGAACCGGCACCTTGGCGGCCTTGATGAACGCTTCCGTCTTGCTGCCCGGCCGCACCTTGCCACCGACGGTGCCGACTTCGTTCGCGTGCGAGGCGATCACCGACGCCGGCTTCACGAGCTCGTTGATCACGTAGGCGGCCTCGGCCGGACCGGTGGTTAAGCCGTCGCCCATGTTCATGACCACGAGCTTGGCCTGGTAGTGGTTGCGCACCACCAGCTCCTGGTCGGCGGTGATGCCGGTGTCGCCGGAGAGATAGGCGACGAGGCCGTTGCTGAAGCGCACGACATAGCCCGTCGCGAGGCCGACGTCGCCGGCGATGCCGGCGTCCTTCATCGCCTTGCCGAGGTCGCCGCCGATGTAGTCGGGATCGAGACCGTTGCTGTGCATCGCCGTCACCGTCGCGATGCGCACGCCGCCGACCGTGACGCTGCCGCCGAAGCGGGCGAGCATCGAGTTCGCGGGATCGCCGCCGTTGGCCTTGAGCTTGGCGGCAAAGAAGGGTGGCATCTCGCTGCCGGTGACGATCTTCGATTTCTTGGCCAGCGCGATGTTGACCGCGTTCGAGTTGGGCATGGCCGACACCGACATGTCCGGGCTCTCGCAGCTGCCCGAGTTCGGCGCCTTGTTGTGGGCGTTGCCGAGGTGGTCGCCATGCATGTGGCTGACGAGGATGATGTCGATCTTGCCGAGCCGCGGATCGCTCGCTCCGGCGACAGTGCGCCCCGGGTCGTAAAGGACGCGGGTGCCGTTCGGGTCCTCGAAGACGAGCGCACGGTCCTGTGGACAGAACTCGCCGTCGATGCCGCCGAGCGGCGTCACCTTGACGGTCTGAGCCAAGACGGGAAAGGTCAGCGCGGCGCCGAGGGCAGCCAGAGTGGTGATCCGGAGCAGGACATTCATGCAGCTTCCTTCACGGGTTTGGTCAGGTAGACGCCTTCGCGGCCGACGATCACCATGCGCGCCGGCATGAAGATCGTGCAGTCGTCGCAGGGTGCGCGGATCTCGGCCGGGCCATCGGTCGCGATCAGCTCGCCCTCCGCAAAGGTCTCGAAGCCGATCACCGGACGGACGAAGGCGAAGCTCTCGTGCTGGATCACGTGCGTGCGCAGCAGCTCGAAGCGTCGCGGCGGCGCCGCGGGTGCGGCGGCGGGTCGATCGACGAGGCCGAAGTGGCCGAGGAAATTCAGCGCGACGTCGGTCGCGAAGTCGGCAGTCGCCTGCTTGAAGTGCTGGCCGCATTCGACGACGAGGGCGGCGCCGGCGCCGTCGGCGCGGCCGTGCGCGTCGTGCTGGATGAGCGGCGTGCCCGACCCGAGCCCCGCCGGCATGACCAGGTGGACCTCCGGCCGGGACAGCGCTCGCGCCACCGCGCCATTGCGCTCGAACGACGGATAGACCCAGAACGGCACCACGTCCTGGCTCGTCGAGTGGATGTCGAGGATGTGCCCGGCCGCGGCGACCGCCGGACGCATCTCGCGCGCTCGGCGCAGCTCGACGCTGTCTTCGCCGCCGTCGAGCCAGGCCGACGACCAGATCCGGTTCAGGTTGTGGGTGATGAGGCGGCTGTCGAACGGCTTGTCGGGATCGAAGGTCTCGTAGGCTGCGACGTTGGCGAAGCTCAGCGTCAGCGTGCCGATCTTCGGGCGCACGTCGCTCTCGAGAAGATGGCACACGGCCACCATGCCGCAGAACTCGTTGCCGTGGGTCAGCGCGTTGACCATCACGTGCGGGCCGGGACGGCCCGACTCGAAGCGATGGACGTAGTCGATGCCCGTGTTGCCGACGCGATAGCGCGAGAGATCGCGCGGCGTGACTTCGAGAGGCGGGAGGGGTGCGACGTTGACTGGGTCGGGCTGCATTCGCGTCATTCCCCCGAGCTCACCAGCTGTTGCGCAGCTCGCGCAGCTTGACGAACACCGTCTTCGGATCGGGCTGCTCGGGCAGGTCGGGAAAAGCTTCGCGCAGCGTCGCGATCACGCTTGGGCTCGACAGGCGCAGAAAGGTGTTGATCCGCTTCTCCTCGTCCAGCGTCGCCACG
>JAYVVB010000214.1:0-25130 GCA_043787455.1 Rhizobacter sp. | reverse complement strand
TTCCGCCCCGGCGTCGCCGAAAAGCTCGGCGCCGGCGAGCAGCGCCTGCGCGCGCTCAACCCGAAGCTCGTCTACTGCTCGATCAGCGGCTTCGGTCCGACCGGGCCCGCCGCGATGCGGCCGGCCTACGACACCGTCGCACAGGCGGCGGGCGGCTTCCTCGGCCTGCTGGTCAATCCCGAGAACCCGCGGGTCGTCGGCCCGGCGATCGCCGATTCGCTGACCGGCTTCTACGCCGCCTACGGCGTCCTCGGCGCGCTCGTCGAGCGCGGCCGCACCGGCACCGGCCGCACCGTCGAGGTCTCGATGCTCGAGGCGATGGCGCATTTCAACATCGACGCCTTCACCCACTTCTTCCAGGAGGGCGAGGTGATGGGGCCGTACAGCCGGCCGCGCGTCTCGCAGTCTTACGTGATGAAGTGCAGCGACGACAAGTGGATCGCCCTGCACATGTCGTCACCGCCGAAGTTCTGGGAAGGCCTGGCGCGCGCGATCGAGCGGCCGGGCCTGTTCGACGATGCCCGCTTCGCGACCCGTGAGGCCCGCATCGAAAACCAGGAAGCGATGATCGAGGTGCTCGCCGAGCGCTTCAAGACCCGCCGCCGCGAAGCCTGGTGCGACCGCCTCCTCGCCGAGGACGTACCGAATTCACCGATGTACGACACCAGCGAAGCACTCGACGATCCGCAGGCCGTGCATCTGCAACTCACTACGTCTGCGGAGCATCCCGTGATGGGCCTCTTCCGCACGGTGCGATCGCCCATCTCGTACGACGGCGAGCGCGCGCTCGAAGTGCGACCGCCGCCGACGCTGGGTGAGCACAACGACGAGATCCGCGCCGCCGTCCGCGCCCGGAAATCGGCGGCCGCCGCGTGATTCCTTGTCGCGCTCACGTCCGTGCCGGCCTGTTCCTGGCAGCGCTCGCCTGCGCGGCCGCGATCCCGGCACTGGCGCAAGACATCGGCACCATTCGCATGGTCGTGCCGTTCGGTCCGGGCACGACCACCGACAGCGTCGGCCGCGTCGTGGCCGACGGCCTCGGCAAGGCGTTGAAGCAGAGCGTGGTGGTCGACAACCGGGCCGGCGCCGGCGGCACCACCGGCACCGATCAAGTCGCCAAATCGGCGCCAGATGGCAGGACGCTGGTCATGGGAACCGTCGGCACCCATGCGATCAACGCCGCGCTGTTCAAGAAGCTGCCCTACGACACGATGCGCGACTTCGCGCCGGTCGCCTTCGTCGGCTACACGCCGACGCTGCTCGTCGTCGCCGCCGACTCGCCGGCCAGGACGCTGAAGGACATCGGGGCGATGGCAGCGCGCCCCGAAGGCATCACCTTTGCTTCGGCCGGCAACGGCACCTCGGGCCATCTCGCCGGCGAGATGCTGGCCCAGCGCCTCGGTGGAAAGATGATCCATGTGCCCTACAAGGATGGTGCACAGGCGATGACGAACGTGATGTCTCATCAGGTCGACTTCATGTTCTATCACCCCGCCGCCGTCATGCCGCAGATCAAGGCGGGCAAGCTGCGCGCGCTCGCCGCGAGCGGCGCGGTGCGCAGCTCCGCCGCGCCCGATGTGCCCACGCTGATGGAGCTCGGCGTCAAGGATTTCGACCTCGTCGCCTGGTTCATGCTCTATGCACCCGCGGCGGTGCCGCCCGCCACGCTGGCGCAGCTGCGCACTGCAAGCGCCGCCGCGCTGGCCCAGCCGGAAGTCGCCCATCGCCTGCGCGAGCAGGGCATCGAGCAACGGCCGATGCGCGCCGACGAGATGGTGCCCTTCAATGTCGCCGAGCTGGCGAAATGGGCCGAGCTCGTCAAGCGCTTGGGCGCCCAGGTCGATTGACGCCAAGAAATTCCGACGATCCCTCACCAAGAACAGCAGGAGACCCTTTGATGACGCCCACGACAGCCCTCCCCGCCTTGAACGGCGCCGTGACGCGCCGCACCGCCGTCGGCGCCGCCGTCGCGACGCTGTCCGGCCTGGCCTTCGGGCAGGCCGGCGGCCAGCCGATCCGCATCGGCAGCACGCTCGCCCTCACTGGCCCGCTCGCCGCGACGGCGCAGATCCACAGGCTCGTCGGCGAGATCTACGTCGAGCAGGCGAACAAGCGCGGCGGCTGGCTCGGACATCCGCTCGAATGGATCGTCAAGGACGACCAGAGCAAGCCCGAACTCGCGCGCACGCTCTACGAGCAACTCGTCACCGCCGACAAGGTCGACCTGCTCATGGGCCCGTACGCCACCGGCGCGATCCTCTCGGCAATGGGCGTGGCGCAACGCTACAACAAGGTCCTCGTGCACCACACGCTCGGCGTGCCCTCGCTCGCCAAGTACGACCTGCAGTTCCCAGCCTGGCAGCTCGGCTCCGATCCCGGCACGACGGTGCCGAACTCGGTGTTCGACGCCCTCGCCGCCGGACCGAAGCCGCCGAAGACGGTGGCCGTCGTGACGAGCAAGTTCCCGTCGATCTTCTTCATGTCGCAGGGCGCGCGCGAGGTGATGAAGAAGCGCGGTCTCACCGAAGTGCTGTACCTCGAATGGGACTTCGGCAACCGCGACTTCGGCCCGATCGCCAACCGCGTCAAGGATGCGAAGCCCGACTTCGTCTGGGTCGGCGCGATCGGCCTCGAGGGCAACCTGCTGCTCGACGCGATGAAGAAGATCGACTACGTGCCGCCGCAGCACTTCTACCTCTATCCCGCGCCCGGCCCGCTGGTGACGCTGCCCGAAGCGAAGAACGCCCTCTCGCTCACGATCTTCGAGGACCAGCCGCCGTTCACCAACAACCCGGCCGCGGCCGAGTTCGTGAAGATCTATCGCGATCGAGCGACCAAGGCCGGCCTGGCCGACCCGGCGGTCGAGACACAGGCGGCGGCGTCGTACACGGCATGGCAGATCCTCGAGGCCGGCGTCACCGCGACCAAGAGCCTCGACGACAAGGCGATCGGCACCTGGATCAAGACCCACCGCATCGACACGATCCAGGGCAACCTGCGCTTCGACGGTCCCAACAACTTCGGCGACGACTTGATGCGGGTCAAGCAGGTGCAGAACGGCCACTGGGTCGTCGTCTGGCCGAAAGAGTTCAGCAACGGCGCGAAGCTGCTCGCCAACTGACGCACGAGAGAAGGACCCCTCACGCATGCCGGGCTTCACGCTGCCGAGCGCTTCGCTGCTCGCCCAAAGCATCCTCTCCGGCATCTTCGTCGGCGCGCTCTATGGCCTCCTGGGGCTGGGCCTCAGCCTGAGCTGGGGCCTCTTGAAGCTCATCAACCTGGCGCACTTCGCGTTCGCCTTCCTGGCGGCGTACCTGTGCTACCAGATGGCGACGATGGGCGTCGACCCGCTGCTGACGCTCGTCGTCATCGTGCCGGCGTTCTTCGTCGTCGGCGCCGCGCTGCACTGGGTGATGGCGCGCTTCCAGGTCACGCCTTTCAACTCGCTTCTTCTCACCTTCGGCCTGATGGGGATCATCGAGGCGGTGATCCAGTCGATCTGGACCGCCGACTTCCGAAAGCTCGAATCGGTGTACTCGTCGGCGAAGTTCAAGGTCGGTTTTCTCTACGTTCCGATTCCCGAGCTGATCACGCTGCTCCTCTCGGTGAGCCTGTCGATCGCGATCTGGGCCGTGCTCCGCTACACCGACCTCGGCCGGGCGCTGCGCGCCGCCGCCGAGGACCCGGCGATCGCCTCGGCCTTCGGCGTCGACGAGAAAACCAACGCGCTCGTGCTCGCCGGCACGTGCTCGGCGCTGGCGAGCGTCGCCGGCGTCTGCCTCGCGCTCAGCTTCACGCTCGCGCCGTCGCAGATGTACGCGTGGATCGGCGTCGTCTTTGCCGCGGTGATGCTCGGCGGCCTCGGCCGTGCGCTCGCGCCTTTGCTCGCCGGCGCGCTGATCGGCGTGAGCGAGGCCGTGACCATGGCCGTCACCGCGCCGTCGTGGGCGCCGATCGTCTCGTTCACGCTCCTCATCCTCGTGCTCGTGCTGCGTCCAGGGCGCGCGGCATGAGTCGCAAGACGCCGCTCATGATCCTTGGCGCGGGCATCCTGCTCGCGTTCGTGCCGAGGCTCGGCCTGCCGGCGTTCTACGACTCGCTGCTCTACCTGATGCTGCACTGGATCGTGCTCGCGACCTCGTGGAACATCCTCTCCGGCTACACCGGCTACTTCTCGTTCGGCCACGGCGCCTTCTTCGGCGCCGGCATCTACACGACGACGACGCTGCTCGCGCGCTACGAGTGGCCGTTCCTCTTGACCCTGCCCGTGGCCGCGCTCGTCGCCGCGCTGCTGGGCGTGGTCCTCGGCGCGATCGTCTTTCGCGTCAAGGGCGTTCGTGGCGAGCTGTTCGCGCTGCTCACGCTCGCCGTCACCTTCGTCATCGGCACCATCATCGTCAACACACCGCTCGACGGCGGCCAGGGCGTCTCACTCGGCGCCGTGCCGGTGCCGGCGATCGGGCCGACGCAGTCCTCGACCTTCTATCTGCTCGCGCTCGCCGCGGCGACGCTGACGATGCTGATCGCGCACGCCATCGTCGTCTCGAAGTTCGGCGCGGGCCTGTTCGCGATCCACGACGACGAGGACGCGGCCGAGGTGATGGGCGTGCCGACCTATCGCTACAAGCTGACGGCGCTCGCGATCTCGTGCGCACTCGCCGGCGTCGCCGGGGGCATCCACGCCCTCTTCATTTCGTATGTCACGGCGGGCGACATCTTCACGATCACCGTGCCGCTGACGGTGGTGTTGATGAGCGTCCTCGGCGGCACCCGCCACTGGGCAGGGCCGGCGGTCGGCGCGGTCGCGATCACGGGCCTGCTTTACAGCTTCACCGCGTCGGACCACGCGGTCGCGGGCAAGGCGTTCACCGGCGTGATCCTGATCGCCGCGATCCTGTTCATGCCCGACGGCATCCTGCTGCGCGTGCAGCGCCTGCTCCGTCGCGGCGTGGCACCGCCCGATGCGGCCATCGCACGCACGCCGCTCGCGCCGCCGATCGCCGATATCGCCTCGCCCGCGCCTTCGCCCTCGAGTCCGGCCCACGGCACCGAGCTGCTGCGCGTGCGCGGCCTGCACAAGGCGTTTCGCGGCGTGCGCGCGCTGGCCGGCGTGGACGTCGACGTGCGCCGCGGCGAGATCCTCGGCCTGCTCGGACCCAACGGCTCGGGCAAGTCGACCTTCATCAACGTCGTCAGCGGCCACTATCTGCCGACGGCGGGCGAGATCGTGTTCGAGGGCCGCGACCTCGCGGGCCAGGCCGCGCACCGCATTGCCGGCGCCGGCATCTCGCGCACGTACCAGATCCCGCGGCCCTTCGGCCACATGACGGTACTCGACAACGTCGCCCTCGCCACCCTCTTCGGCGGCGCCGGGCGCGACCCCGAGGCGGCGCGCCGAGAGGCCATGACCTGGCTCGAGTTCACCGGCCTCGAAGGCAAGGCGAACGCGCGTCCCGATGACCTCAACCTGCACCAGCGCAAGTTCCTCGAGCTGGCGCGCGCGCTCGCCTCGAAGCCGCGCCTCGTCCTCCTCGACGAAGTGCTGTGCGGCCTGACGCCGAGCGAGATCGACGACGCCGTCGCGCTCATCCGGCGCATCCGCGAGCAGGGCTCGACCATCGTCTTCGTCGAGCACGTGATGCGCGCGGTAATGGCGCTCACCGACCGGGTCGTCGTCTTCAACCACGGCGAGCTGCTCGCCGAAGGCGCGGCCGCCGAAGTGATGCAGCGGCCCGAGGTGATGACGGCCTACCTGGGCAAGGCCCATGCTTGAGGTCCGCGATCTGCAGGTGTCGTACGGTGCAGCGCAGGCGCTCTGGGGCGTCTCGCTCGACGTGCGCGAAGGCGAGCTGCTCTGCGTCGTCGGCCCGAACGGCGCCGGCAAGACGACGCTGATCCAGACCCTCGCCGGCATCCTGCGCGCGCGCGCCGGGACGATCGCCTTCGATGGCCGCGACATCACGCAGCTCGCGCCGCATCGCTTCTGCGCCGCGGGCATCGCCATCGTCCCCGAGGGCCGGCGCCTCTTCACGGGCATGAGCGTGCTCGAGAACCTCGACATCGGCAGCTACCTGCCGTCGGCGCGCTCGCATCGCGCGCAGTCGCTCGAGTCGGCGCTCGCGCTGTTTCCGGCGCTGAAGCCCAAGCTCGCGAGCCCGGCCGGCGAGCTCTCGGGCGGGCAGCAGCAGATGGTCGCGATCGCGCGCGCGCTGATGGCGCGGCCGAAGCTGCTGCTGCTCGACGAGCCCTCGCTCGGCCTGGCGCCACTGATCGTCCACGACGTCTTCGCCGCCATCCGCCGCATCAACGACGAGGGCATGTCGGTGCTCCTCGTCGAGCAGAACGTGGCGCTGGCGATGGAGGTCTCCGACCGCGCCTACGTGCTCGAGGAAGGGCGCATCGTCGCCGAAGGCGCGCCCGACGAGCTGCTCGCGCGACCCGAGATCCAACGTGCCTACCTCGGCGTCTGAAACCGACGCCGAACGCTTCATCATCAAAGAGACATGGCCATGCTTTTCCCCACGACCATCGTCGGCAGCTTTCCGCAGCCCGAGTGGCTGATCGACCGCGCCAAACTCGCCGGCCGTTTCCCGCCGCGGGTGCGAGCGCAGGAGCTGTGGCGCATTCCGCCCCTGTACCTCGCCGAAGCACAGGACGACGCGACGCTGATCGCGATCCGCGCCCAGGAAGACGCCGGCCTCGACATCGTCAGCGACGGCGAGATCCGGCGCGAGAGCTACTCGAACCGGTTCGCGACCGCGCTCGACGGCGTCGACCTCGACAACCCCGGCTCGGCGCTCGACCGATCGGGTCATCCGAACCCGGTGCCGCGCATCGTCGGCAAGATCCGGCGCCGCCACGCGGTCGAGGTCGATGACCTCAAGTTCCTGCGCGCGAACACGACGCGCATGACCAAGATCACCGTGCCCGGCCCGTTCACGATGCTGCAACAGGCGCAGAACGACTTCTACAAAAGCGACGAGGAGGCGGCGATGGACTACGCCGCCGCAGTCAACGAGGAGATCCGCGACCTGTTCGCGGCCGGCGCCGACGTCGTCCAGATCGACGAGCCCTATATGCAGGCGCGGCCCGACAAGGCACGCCAGTACGGCCTCAGGGCGCTCAACCGCGCCCTCGACGGCATCACCGGCATGACCGCAGTGCACATCTGCTTCGGCTACGCCGCGATCATCCACGAGCGGCCGAGCGGCTACTCGTTCCTGCCCGAGCTCGCCGGCTGCAGCTGTCGCCAGGTTTCGCTCGAGACGGCGCAGTCGCACCTCGATTGCTCGGCCCTCGCCGCCCTCGACGGCAAGAAGTTGATGGTCGGCTGCATCGACCTCTCCGATCCGAAGGTCGAGTCGGCCGCGACGGTCGTCGAGCGGATCGAACGCGCCTTGCCGTACGTGAAGAAGGAGAACGTGATCCTCGCGCCCGACTGCGGCATGAAGTACCTGCCGCGCGAGACTGCGATCGGCAAGCTCATGGCCATGGCCGAGGCAGCGAAGATCCTGCGCGCACGCTACTCTGAAGGCTCCTGAGCTTTCAGAGTAGCGCCAATGCGCGACTTCGTCTTCGACACCCGCCTGCCGCGCACCGTCTTCGGTGCCGGATCGCTGCGCCACCTCGGGCGGGAGATGGACGCGCTCGGCCTGGCGCGCGCGCTCGTCCTGACGACGCCGGGGCAGCGCGCGCTCGGCGAGCGCGTCGCGGCGCTGCTCGGTGCGCGCTCGGCCGGCGTGTTCGCCGAAGCCGCGATGCACGTGCCGATCGAGACGGCGCGCGCCGCCTGCGCGACCGCGCGCGATCTCGGTGCCGACTGCGCGATCGCCGTTGGCGGCGGCTCGACAACCGGTCTCGGCAAGGCGATCGCGCTCGACTCCGGCCTGCCGGTCATCGCCGTGCCCACGACCTACGCCGGCAGCGAGATGACGACGATGTACGGCCTTACCGAGGCTGGCACGAAGAAGACCGGCAAGGACCCGCGCGTCCTGCCGCGCACGGTGATCTACGACCCCGAGCTGTCGCTGGCGCTGCCGTTCGCGATCACGGTCGCGAGCTCGATCAACGCCATCGCCCACGCCGCCGAAGGGCTGTACGCGCCCGACGTCAACCCGGCCATCGACGTGCTAGCCGAAGAAGGCATCCGCACCGCCGCCGGCGCCTTGCCGCGGCTGCAACGCGACCCGCGCGACGTCGAGGCGCGCGGTGACGCGCTCGTCGGCGCATGGCTGTGCGGGACAGTGATGGGCAGCACCACGGTCGGCCTGCACCACAAGCTTTGCCACACGCTCGGCGGCAGCTTCAAACTGCCGCACGCCGATGTGCACACCGTGATCCTGCCGCAGGCGATGGCTTACAACGCGCCTGCCGCGCCGGGAGCGATGGCGCGCATTGCCCGAGCTGTCGGCGCCGCAAGTGCGCCGGCCGGCTTGTTCGATCTCGCGCAAACACATGGCGCGACGATGGCCTTGCGCGACATCGGCATGCGCGCCGAGGACCTCGATCGCGCCGCCGATCTCGCGGTAAAGAACCAGTATCCGAACCCGCGGCCGCTCGAGCGACCACTGATCCGTGACCTCCTGCAACGTGCATTCGAAGGCGTGCGACCGGACTGAATCGGCGCTCGGCGCGCCGAGCGCTCACTCGGGTGCGGACGCCGCGGATGCTGTGGCCTCGGCCGACGTCGTGCCGGCCGAGGCCGCGCCCGGCGGCGCATCGGGAGCGAGGCGCAACCGGAAAAAGCGGGACTCGGCATCCGACAGCTTCATCTCGCGCACGCCGAAGCCGCTCGCGGTCAAGACGCCGATCGAGCGGAACGGTCCGATCCGGCTGGGAGCCGCCTCGACGACGTAGCGGCCGGGCTGGAGCGCGCGCGTCTTCAGCACCGTCGTCGTGCCGATGCGGCTGAAGTGGACGCCGCCGAAGGGCCGCGCCAGCGGATCGCCGATGAACACGCCTTGCCCGGGCATCAGCACGCTCTTCCAGTACGCCTCGACCAGCGATTCCCCGGCGAGGTAGTGGGCCATGGCGACACCGATGTCGGGAAACTTCTGGCGGTAGTTGCACGGCTCGATGACAGCGCCGTAGCTGCCGGTCGCCCCGGCCTCGAGCCACTCGAGAGCGATCGTCTGCTGCCCTCCCGAGAGCACGCCGCCCCAGGACGTCAGATGATCGGCGATGGCGCCGTCGAGGAAATGGTTGGAGGCGATGTTGGCAACGACGGCCCAGCCGGTGAAGTGGAACATCACGTCGCCCTTGCCCTCGAGCGCGTCGCCGTCGATCTGCTCGATCGGATACGCCGGCCCGATCGCCGACTGCACGCGCGCAAAGGTTTCGGCGCGGACGTTGCGGCCGCGGTCGGTCGTGTTCAGCAGGTAGGCCTTGCCCTCGGGCCAGGTCTCGTCGGACCGCAGGCCCCGGTCGACCAGGCGTTTCGCGCTCTCGACGTTCTTGCCCGCGAGCAGCATCGCCGGCCGGATCTTGTAGTCGGTGAACGGCGCATTGCCTCGGGTGTTGAAGTAGGGCGACATCTTCGTCGTCTGGCAGCCCTCGGCGCAATACGACGCCGGGTCGAAGCCGAGCGCGAACGCGGCCGTCACCGACATGCATTCGACCCGGTAGGGCAGCGTCCAGGCGATCGCGTAGGCCTGCACGTCGGGACCGACCTTGGCGTCGAGCACCGCCTGCACGCGCTGCCACTCGCCGAAGCTCATCACGCCCGTGTAAGGGATCCGGACGTGGATGACGTGGTCGGCGGCGACGCCGCGCCTAGCGGCGTAGTAGCGGCCGAGCTCGACGCTGGCGGGGTCGGAGTCGTTGACGACGACCGCGATGTCGCGGGCGCGCAGGCCGACCGGCGGCAGCGCGAAACGTGCCAAGTCCTCGGCGGTCGGGGCCGGGGCCGGGCCCTGGCCATGCGCCGAGCCCCACAGCGAGACAATGAGCACAGCCGCCAGCGAAGCCCCGCAGGCGACGCGCCGCGCGATCAAGGCCGGCCCTTGCACAAGGCGGCGAATAGGCGCTCGGTGTCGGGCGCCACCGGCTGGGGCTTGGGCGCGGCGTCGGTGATGTCGCTGATCGGCAGCGTGCTCGTCGCCGTCGCGAAGAGCATCGCGCGTCGCACGGCGACGACGCGCCGGGCGCAGTTCGCCTCGTACCAGACGACGGCGCGCGTGAACCGCTCACCGGCGAGGTAGCCATCGGCCCTGGCGAATGTCGTGCGCACCCAGGCGCTCGCGACGTCGTCGTGGCGGGCGGCCGAGGCGATATCGATCTCGATGACCGAGCCCTCGGCGGTGGTCTCGAGCGCCGCCCACTCCCGCGCACGTGTGGCGCCGGCGAGGAGCAGCACGGCGGCACCGATCAGAAAGTGCAGGGTCATGGGGTGGAAAGCTCCGCGGGATTCGCCGTCACTGTGCCCGAATTCGAGGGCGGCGGCGGAGCCGATTGTGCGAGCGAGTGGACAACCCGCCAGCCGACGTCAGGGCCGGCTCGCGGCCGGCACAGAGATCGCCTTCGCGCGGTAGGACAGGTCGACGTAGCGATCGACTTCGCCGAGCGGGCGAGGCGGCTGACCGTATTTGCGGCGCAGAGCCAGCACGGTGCGCAGCGCCGCAGGATCGATCTCGAGGTCGCGCAGCAGTCCGCCGTGCTCGGCGAGCAGGGTGTCGGCGGCGCGCACCGCGAGCGCAGGCGTCATGTCGCGGAGGTTGGCGACGAGGAGCGCTTCGGCGACGCCGCGATTCGCGGGATCGGCGAGCCAGCGCATCGAATCGCGATAGGCGCGCAGGAAACCGACGAGCAACTGCTCGTGGTTCCGCGCCCACGAGCGGCGCACCATGCCGCTCGTGCCGAGGTAGGGACCGAGCGACTCCGCGGTCGCGACGACGCGAAAGCCGCGCTCCGCGGCGAGAATGTCGAACGGCGTGCGCAGAAGCGTCGCGTCGTACGAGCCGGCGAGAAGACCGCGAAAGCGCAGGTCGGTGGCGCCGCCGCGCACGAAGGTGACGTCGACGTCGGCGACGCCGCTGGCCTGGAGCATCTCGCGCAGCACGAAGGCGAAGCCAGTATTGAGCGAGTCGACAGCGAGCGTCCTGCCGCGCAGGTCGGCCACGGTGGCGATGGACTTGTCGGCGACGACGCTGAGAAAGCCGCCGTCGACGCCCATCACGGCGACGAGGTCGGGATCCTGCAGCGGCGCGCCGTCGCCCTGACCTTCCTGGTACGCGACGAGGTTGTCGATGGCCGCCAGGCCGAGGTCGAATCGGCCGCTCATCAGGCCGTCGATCAAGGCGCCGGAGCTGGGCGTGAACGAGAGCCGGACCGCGAGGCCCTGCTGCTCGAAGAAACCCTGGCGCAGCCCGACCCAGAGCGGCAGGTTCCAGCCGCCGGCGAAGGCGATGACGTTGAGCGTCGTCGGCGCGGCCGGCGCCTGCGCGCGAGCGCTGAAGACCGCCATCAGCGCGACGACGAACCCGGCGACGACCTTGAGTGACTTCACGCCGCAAGTGTCGCCGCTATGGGAGGCACGCGGTGCGCTGCTCCTGGTCGCCGTTGCGGTCGCACGTCGGCCCGGACGAGTCGCCAACGGCGATCGTGCAAGCGGCGGTCACCGCCAGGAGCGCGAGGCCGGCGAGGAGTCTGAGGGTTCGCGACATGGGGTCTCCAGCGGCGACTGCGGTCGCGTCGATATGTGTGCTCTCGCGATCCGGCAAACGACACTCCCGGACGGTGCAGTTCAGCCGGCGCGCAGCGTCGGCCGGACGGTCGAGAACATCACCTTGGGGCGAGGCGCGGCCGCGCAGGAGATCGGGTCGCTCTTCCGGATGCCGCCGCACGCGGGGCAGTACGGATCGTCCTCGATCGTCGACTGCTTCTCGGCCGCGGGGTTCTTCGTCCAGACGCCGCGCGGCCTGCGGTCGACCAAGGTCTCCGGAAACGGCATCTGCCGGGTAAGGGAGACCCAGCCATCGGCCTCGACCGCGAGGCTGAATGGCGCGACCGCATCGGGCGCGCCGTTGAAGTGGTGAAAGGTCGGCGTCATCGCCCGCTCGCCGCGTTCAGTTCTTCTCGGCGAGCTGGTCGAGGATCGTCGGGTTCTCGAGCGTCGACGTGTCCTGCGTGATCTTCTCGTCGTTGGCGACCGAGCGCAGCAGGCGACGCATGATCTTGCCGCTGCGCGTCTTCGGCAGGTTGTCGCCGAAGCGGATGTCCTTGGGCTTGGCGATCGGGCCGATCTCCTTCGCGACCCAGTCGCGCAGCTCCTTGGCGATCTTCTTCGCTTCTTCGCCGGTCGGGCGCGGGCGCTTCAGGACGAC
Source organism: Rhizobacter sp. (assembly GCA_043787455.1). Lineage (GTDB taxonomy): Bacteria > Pseudomonadota > Gammaproteobacteria > Burkholderiales > Burkholderiaceae_C > Schlegelella_A. The sequence continues at coordinate 12,810 of JAYVVB010000214.1, read as the reverse complement.
GAAGGCGCAGATCGCCTCGCCGGTCGTGTCGTCGGGGCGGCCCACGACCGCCGCTTCGGCGACGAGCGCGGTGTGGGCGACGAGCGCCGACTCGATCTCCATCGTCCCCATGCGGTGGCCGCTGACGTTGAGGACGTCATCGATGCGGCCGGTGATCGTGAAGTAGCCGGTCTTCTCGTCGCGCGCCGCGCCGTCGCCGGCGAGGTAATAGCGGCCCTGGAATTCCTCCGGGTAGTAGCTCCTGACATAGCGCTCCGGGTCGCCCCAGATTGCGCGGATCATTCCCGGCCACGGTTTCTTGATGACCAGGATGCCGCCCTTGCCGTTCGGCACGTCGTGGCCCTGCTCGTCGACGATCGCGGCATCGATGCCCGGGAACGGCAGCGTGCACGAGCCCGGCACGAGCGGCGTCGCCCCGGGCAGCGGCGTGATCATGTGGCCGCCGGTCTCGGTCTGCCACCAGGTGTCGACGATCGGGCAGCGGCCACCGCCAACTTCTCTGTGATACCACTCCCACGCGGCCGGATTGATCGGTTCGCCGACCGAGCCGAGGATGCGCAGACTCGTGAGGTCGAAGCTCTTGGGGTGGACCTTGTCGTTGGCCTCGGCCGTCTTGATGAGGGCGCGGATCGCCGTTGGCGCGGTGTAGAAGATCGAGACCTTGTGTTTGGCGATCGTCTGCCAGAAGCGGCCGGCATCGGGATACGTCGGGATGCCCTCGAACACGATCTCGGTGCCGCCAAGCGCGAGCGGCCCGTAGGTGATGTAGGTGTGGCCGGTGACCCAGCCGATGTCGGCGGTGCACCAGAAGACATCGTCGGGCTTGAGGTCGAAGGTCCACTTCGTCGTCAGCGCCGCGTGCAGCAGGTAGCCGCCGGTCGAGTGCTGCACGCCCTTGGGCTTGCCGGTCGAGCCCGAGGTGTAGAGGAGAAAGAGCGGATGCTCGGCGCCGACCCATTCGGGCTCGCACGTCGCCGGCTCCTTCGCCATCACCTCGTGCAGCCACTTGTCGCGCGGCGCCTCGAACTTGACGGCGCCGCCGGTGCGGCGGTAGACGAAGACATCGCGCACGGCGTGGCCCTGTCCGGTGAGCGCCTCGTCGACGATCGCCTTCAGCGGCAGCGCCTTGCCGCCGCGCAGCTGCTCGTCGGCGCTGATGACGAGAACCGCGCCGGTGTCGGCGATCCGGTCGCGCAGGCTCTGCGCCGAGAAGCCGCCGAAGACCACCGAGTGGATCGCGCCGATGCGCGCGCAGGCCTGCATCGCGACGACGCCCTCGATCGACATCGGCATGTAGATGACGACCCGGTCGCCCTTGACGATGCCGCGCGCCTTCATCGCGTTGGCAAGCCTGCACGTGCGCTCGAGCAGCTCCGAGTAAGCGATGGTCGTGACGGCACCGTCGTCGGCCTCGAAGATGATCGCCGTCTTCGCGCCGAGGCCGTTCTCGACGTTGCGGTCTAGGCAGTTGTACGACGCGTTCAGCGTGCCGTCGTCGAACCACTTGAAGAACGGCGCGTTGGAGCTGTCGAGGACGGTGCGAAACGGCGTCTTCCAGCTGATCAGCTCGCGGGCCAGCCGCGCCCAATAGGCTTCGTGGTCGCGCTCGGCCTCGTCGCAGAGCTTCTGATACGCGTCCATGCCCGACACCCAGGCGTTTTTCACGGCGCTGTCGGGTGGCGGGTAGAGGTGGGTTTGCGTGCTCATCAGATGTGTCTCCGGCAATCGACGTATTGCGCCTTTTACCTCATCGGCCAACCCTACAATTTGCTCGCCCGCAAACGAATGACAAGATGGCAGCAGTGCCGCACGGCGTTTGAGAACCCGCGAAGCAATCCGAGGCCCGAGCCATGAACACCACCATCCGCCACGCCGACTTCGTCGACAGCATCGCCGCCGCGCTGCAGTACATCAGCTTCTATCACCCCGCCGACTACATTGCCCATCTCGCCCGCGCCTACGAGCTCGAGCAGGGCCCGGCGGCGAAGGACGCGATCGCGCAGATCCTCACCAACTCGAAGATGTGCGCCGAGGGCAAGCGGCCGATCTGCCAGGACACCGGCATCGTCAACGTCTTCCTGAAGATCGGCATGGACGTGCGCTTCCCCGACTTCCCGGGCAGCGTCGAGGACGCGGTCAACGACGGCGTGAGGAAGGGGTATCTCGATCCCGACAACCCGTTGCGCGCGTCGATCGTCGGCGACCCGCACTTCGAACGCAAGAACACGTTGGACAACACGCCGGCCGTCGTCCACATGACGCTCGTGCCCGGCAACACGATCGACGTGATGGTCGCGGCCAAGGGCGGCGGCAGCGAGAACAAGTCGAAGTTCACGATGATGAACCCGAGCGACAGCCTCGTCGACTGGGTACTGAAGACGGTGCCGACGATGGGCGCGGGCTGGTGCCCGCCCGGCATGCTCGGCATCGGCATCGGCGGCACCGCAGAAAAGGCGATGCTGCTCGCCAAGACCAGCCTGATGGAAGACATCGACATGTTCGATCTCAAGCGGCGCGGGCCACAGAACAAGACCGAGGCATTGCGGATCGAGCTGTTCGACAAGGTCAACGCGCTCGGCATCGGCGCGCAAGGCCTCGGCGGCCTCTCGACCGTGCTCGACGTCAAGATCGCGATGGCGCCGACGCACGCGGCATCGAAGCCCGTGGCCATGATCCCGAACTGCGCCGCGACGCGCCACGCCCACTTTGTCCTCGACGGTTCGGGTCCGGCGTATCTCGATCCGCCGAGCCTCGACCTCTGGCCCGACGTCCACTGGGCGCCCGACTACAACCAGTCGGAGCAGGTGAACCTCGACACGCTGACAAGAGAAGAGGTCGCGGCCTGGAAGCCGGGCGACCGGCTGCTGCTTTCCGGCAAGATGCTCACCGGCCGCGACGCCGCGCACAAGCGGATCCAGGACATGCTCGCGAAAGGCGAGAAGCTGCCCGTGGACTTCGCCAACCGCGTCATCTACTACGTCGGCCCGGTCGACCCGGTGCGCGACGAAGTCGTCGGCCCCGCCGGCCCGACGACGGCGACGCGCATGGACAAGTTCACCGAAATGATGCTGGCCGAGACCGGCCTGATCGCGATGATCGGCAAGGCCGAGCGCGGCCCGGCCGCGATCGAGGCGATCAGAAGGCACAAGAGCGCCTATCTCATGGGCGTCGGCGGCGCCGCCTATCTCGTCTCGAAGGCGATCAAGCAGGCCAGGGTCGTGGGCTTCGCCGACCTGGGCATGGAAGCGATCTACGAGTTCGAAGTCAAGGACATGCCGGTGACGGTGGCCGTCGACTCGAGCGGCACCTCGGTGCACGAGACCGGACCGGCCGAGTGGAAGCAACGCATCGCCAAGATCCCGCTCGTGGCCGCTTGATCGGGGCATGACGTTGCGACGTCATCGGACCGTTCGCGCGCTGGCGATCGCTGCGGTGCTCGGCAGCGTGGCGTTCGCGGCTGCGCACGCGCAGGTCGCGCCGTCGCCGAGCGAGGTCGCCGCGTATCGCGGCCTGCACGCCGCGGCGCAGCGCGGCAATGTCGCGACGAGGCAGGACGCCGCTGCAGCTCGCGCGGCAACGCGGCTACCGCGAGATGGTGGCGATGCTCGAAGCTTCCGGCGCACGCTGACCGCGACCGGTCTCGCAGGCGCTGCTCAGCCACGCGGATGATGCAGCGCGTGCAGTTGCTTCAGCCGCTCGCGCGCGACGTGGGTGTAGATCGTCGTCGTCGAGATGTCGGCGTGGCCGAGCAGCATCTGCACCGCGCGCAGGTCTGCGCCGTGGTTCAGCAGGTGCGTCGCGAAGGCGTGGCGCAGCGTGTGCGGTGACATTGGCGCGGCGATGCCGGCGCGTGCCGCGTACGCCTTGACGAGCTTCCAGAACATTTGCCGCGTCATCGGCCCGCCGCGACCGGTGACGAAGAGCGCGTCGCTCGACTTTCCCGCGAGGATCGCCGGCCGCGCATCGGCGACGTAGCGCTCGATCCAGACGAGCGCTTCCTCGCCGAACGGCACGAGCCGCTCCTTGCTGCCCTTGCCGGTGACGCGCAGCGCGCACTCGACGAAGCTGACGTTCACGGTCTTCATCCCGACCAGCTCGCTCACGCGAAGGCCGCTCGCGTACAGCAGCTCGAGCATGGCGCGGTCGCGCAGGCCGAGCGGCGCGTCGGTGGCGGGCGCGGCGAGCAGCGCCTCGACCTGCGCTTCGCTCAAGGACTTCGGCACGCGCAGCGGCTGGCGCGCGGCGTCGAGCTTCAGGGTCGGATCGGCGTCGAGCAGACGCTCGCGCACGGCCCAGCGAAAGAAGCGCCTGAACACCGTCAGGCGCCGGTTCGTGCTCGTCGGCGCGCTGCCCGCATGACGCGCGAGCGCGTAGCCGCGCAGGTCGGTCTCGGTCGCGTCGATGAGCGCCTGGCCCGACTGCGCGCCGAGCCAGATCGCGAAGAGCATCAGGTCGCGCCGGTACGCGACGAGGGTGTTGGCGGCGAGGCCTTCCTCGATCCAGATCGCGTCGCAGAAACGATCGATCGACGCCGCGCTCGCGGGCACCGTCGTCCTGTCCGACATCTCGCCGTAACGCACGGCCCGCTCGCGCTATTCGAGCGTGAGCTTCTGCGCCGCGACGACCTTCTTGTAGACCTCGAATTCAGCGGCGATCTGGGCCGCGAACTGCTCGGGCGTGTTGCCGATCACGAGCGAGCCCGTCTCTTCGATGCGCTTCTTCACGGCCGGGTCGTCGAGCGACTTTCGCACGGCCGCGTTGACCTTGTCGACGATGTCCTTGGGCAAGCCCTTGGGCCCGTAGACGCCGTAGTACGCCATCCGGTTCACGGGCTCGAGGCCGACTTCCTTGAAGGTCGGGATGTTCGGCAGCACGGCGAGGCGCTGCGGTGCCGCGACGACGATGGCGACGAGGCGGTTGTCCTTGATGAAGGGCAGCGTCGACGGCAGGTTGTCGAAGATGATCGGCACCTGGCCGGCGACGACGTCGTTGAGCGCCGGCCCCGACCCGCGGTACGGAATGTGGGTGACGAAGGTCCCCGACAGGTTTTTGAACAGCTCCATCTGCAAGTGAGAGATGCCGCCCGTGCCCGAGCTCGCGAACGAGTACTTGCCGGGATTCTTCTTCAGCTCGGCGAGGAAGCCCTTGTAGTCGCGTGCCGGAAAGCTCGGATGCACGGCGATCACGTTCGGCGTCGCCGCGATATTGATGATGGGCGTGAAGTCGGTGATCGGGTTGTACGAGAGCCTCGGGTTGATCGCCGGGTTGGCCGCGGTCGTCGAGACCGTGGCCATGCCGAGCGAGTAGCCGTCGGGCGTCGCGCGCGCGATCTCGGTCGCACCCACCGAGCCGCCGCCGCCGGCCTTGTTCTCGACGATCATGGTCTGGCCGAGCGCCATGCCGATCTTCTCGGAGACGACGCGGGCGATGATGTCGGTCGTGCCGCCGGGTGCGAACGGCACGACCAGGCGCACCGGCTTGGTCGGATACGCGGACTGCGCGTGAGCGGCACCGCCGGTGAGGGCAAGCGCGGCGCCGGTCGCGGCGGCGAGGAGAGTTCGGCGATGCATGGGGTCGTGTCTCCAGATCGATCGTGTCGAGGCCGGAGTCTAGCGAACCCTCACCCGTAGCCGGGCGCGGGCGCGGCCTGCTCGAGCGCCCAGTCGATGTGCTCGCGCACGAGCGCGCTCGCACCGTCACGGCGCTCGCGCAAGGCGCGCGCGATGGCGGCGTCGCCACTCGCCGCGAGTGCGTTGCCGAGTGCGATTGCGCAGTTCCGCTGCCAGCGCTCGAAGCCGATGCGGCGGATGGCGCTGCCCTCGGTCGCGCCCAGGAATTCGTCCTCACGCCACGACCAGAGTGCGAGCAAGGCGGGGCCGTCGAGCTCGGGGCGGACGTCGAAATCGGCAAGCGGACTCTCGGTCGCAAACTTGTTCCAGGGACAGATGAGCTGGCAGTCGTCGCAGCCGTAGACGCGGTTGCCGATGGCGGCGCGGAACTCGATCGGGATCGCGCCCTTGGCCTCGATCGTGAGGTACGAGATGCAGCGGCGCGCGTCGAGCTCGTAGGGGGCGACGATGGCGCGCGTCGGGCAGACTTCGATGCACGCGGTGCAGCTGCCGCAATGGTCGCTCACCGGCGCGCTCTCGGGCAGGGCGACGTCGACGAAGATCTCACCGAGGAAGAACATCGAGCCGGCGTCGCGGTCGAGAACGAGCGTGTGCTTGCCGCGCCAGCCGATGCCGCTCCTCGACGCGAGCTCGACCTCGAGCACCGGTGCCGAGTCGGTGAAGACGCGGTGCCCGAACGGCCCGATCTCGTCCGCGATGCGATCGACAAGCTGCGCCAGGCGCCGGCGCAGCACCTTGTGATAGTCGCGGCCGCGGGCATAGATCGAGACCGCGGCTGCCGAGGGCTCGGTGAGCCGATCCCATTCGATCTGCTGCCAGCCGGGCGCGGTCGCGCGCGGCAGGTAATCGAGCCGCGCCGTGATCACGGTCACGGTCCCCGGCACGAGCTCGGCCGGGCGCGCCCGCTTCATGCCGTGCGCGGCCATGTAGTCCATCTCGCCGTGAAAACCGTTGTCGAGCCATGCGGCGAGACGCGGCTCGGCCGAAGCGAGATCGATACCGGCGACGCCGATCTGGGAAAATCCGAGCGATCGTCCCCATGCCCGCATCTGCTCGAGCAGGAATGCGCCGTCGAAAGGAAGAGGTTCGCTCATTGGTGTCGATGTCGATTCTAGAAACGCGTCTCGTGGCGTGGCCCGACGAGGCCGCGTGCGCCGCGACCGCCGCGCGCCTGTCCTCGCATCCTGCGCTCGCCGACGCGTTCATCGAGCTCCATGGTGCGCTCGGCGCCGGCAAGACGACTTTCGCGCGCCACCTGCTGCACTCGCTCGGCGTCACGGGCGCGATCAAGAGCCCGACGTACGCGTTGATGGAACCTTACGTCGCCGGCGCCGCCGCGGGCGGCTTCGCCATCGCCCACTGCGACTTCTATCGCTTCGACGATCCCTCCGAATGGGAGGACGCAGGCTTTCGCGAGGTCTTCGCCGACCCGGGACTAAAGCTCGTCGAGTGGCCCGAGAAGGCCGCGGGCCTGTTGCCGCCGTGTGACCTGCGCCTGTGGATCACGCCCCATGACGGCAGCGACGTGCGCGAAGCGCGCTTCGAGGCGATGAGCGCATCGGGCCGGGAGCTCCTACCGTGAGCCTGTCGCGCCGCAGCGCCCTCGCCCGCGTGGGCGCCGTCGCGCTCGTCCTCGGCGCACGCGACATCGCCTGGGGCGCGGCGATCGTCGCCGTGCGCGTCTGGCCGGCCGACGAGTACACGCGCGTCACGATCGAGTCCGATGCGGCGCTCTCGGCGCGTCACTTCCTCGCCCTGGCGCCCGATCGCCTGGTCATCGACATCGACGGCCTCGAGCTCAGCCCGCAATTGCGCGAGATCGTCGGCAAGGTCCGCTACGACGATCCCTTCATCGCCGGGGTTCGCGTCGGCCAGAGCCAGCCGCGTGTCGTCCGCCTGGTGATCGACCTCAAGCAGCCGACCGCGCCCGAGCTGTTCACGCTTGCGCCCGTCGCCGCCTACCAGCACCGGCTCGTCTTCGATCTCCATCCGACGAAGGAGCCCGATCCGCTGCTGGCCCTGATCCGCGATCGCGAGCAGGCCGAGCAGAAGGCGGCGCAGTCGGTGCAGGACGCGCTCGGCGAGTTCATCGGCCGCGTCGCCGGAGTCGGCGCAGCGGCTTCCCCGCCCCCGTTCTCGGCTTCCGCGCCGATCTTCGCGCGCGCCGCGTCGAGCGCCGCGTCGCAGTCGTCGGGCAGGACCTGGCCCGGCAGCGCCCTGCCACCGCTCATGGCGCAAGCCAAGATCGATCGCCTCGTCGTCGTCGCCGTCGACCCCGGCCACGGCGGCGAGGACCCGGGCGCGACCGGGCCGAGCGGGCTGCACGAAAAAGACGTCGTCCTCCAGATCGCGATGCAGCTGCGCGATCGCCTCAACGCGAATACGAACATGCGCGCCATGCTGACGCGCGACGCCGACTTCTTCGTGCCGCTGCACGAGCGCGTCAAGAAGGCGCGCCGGGTCCAGGCCGACCTGTTCGTGTCGATCCACGCCGACGCCTTCCTCACACCCGAGGCGCGCGGCGCGTCGGTGTTCGCGCTGAGCCAGGGCGGCGCGACGAGCACCGCCGCGCGCTGGATGGCCAACAAGGAGAACGCGTCCGACCTCGTCGGCGGCACCAGCGTCCACGTCAAGGACGAGACCGTGCTGCGGACGATGCTCGACATGAGCACGACGGCGCAGATCAAGGACAGCCTCAAGCTCGGCGGCGAAGTGCTGGGTCAGATCGGCAAGGTCGGCAGGCTCCACAAGGGCAGCGTCGAGCAGGCGAGCTTCGCGGTGCTGAAGGCGCCGGACGTGCCGTCCATCCTGGTCGAGTCTGCGTTCATCTCGAACCCCGACGAGGAGAAGAAGCTGCGCGATCCGCAGTACCAGGCGCAGCTCGTCGAGGCGCTCGCCACGGGCATCCAGCGCTACTTCGCGCGCAACCCGCCGCTGGCGCGCTCGCGCCAGCTCTAAAACTCGCCCGCCTGTCTCGCCTGTCATCCTGTGCGCAGCGAAGGATCTCGCCGCTTCGCCGACGCCGGGATTCCTCGCTACGCTCAGAATGACATGTGGAGGAGGATCCGATGCTGCACCCCGACGCCCGTGCCCTGATCGATCTCATCGAGGAGCGTGGCCTGCCGCCGATGCACACGCTGACGCCGGTCGAAGCGCGCGCCTTCTATCGCGACCGGCGCGCCTTTACCCAGCCCGACGCACCCGAGGTCGGCGAGATACGCGAGCTGAGCTGTGACGGTCCGCGCGGACGGATTCCCTTGCGGCTCTATCGCCCGATCGGCACGAGCGGCGATCGCTCGAGCCCGCTGCCCGTGCTCGTCTACTACCACGGTGGCGGCTGGACGATCGGCGACCTCGACACCCACGACGTGCTGTGCCGCGAGCTCTGCAACGGCTCGGGTGCGGCGCTCGTCTCGGTCGACTACCGCATGGGTCCCGAGGACCCGTTCCCGGCGGCCGGCGACGACTGCCTGGCGGCGACCTGCTGGGTCCGCTCGCACGCCGCCGGGCTCGGACTCGACGCGTCGCGCCTGGCGGTCGGCGGCGACAGCGCCGGCGGCAACCTCGCCGCCTTGGTCGCGATCGCGGCACGCGACGCCGGCGATCTGCCGATCGCCTTCCAGCTGCTCATCTATCCGGCCACCGACCAGCGCCGCGCTCACCCGTCGCACACGACCAACGGCGCCGGCTACCTGCTGACGCGCGAGACCATCGCCTACTACCACGACAACTATTTCGGCGCGTCGGCGAACGATCTCGACTGGCGCGCGTCGCCGCTCTTGCGCGATGACCTCTCGCGCCTGCCGCCGTCGCTGGTGTTGACGGCAGGATTCGATCCGCTGCGCGACGAAGGGCTGGACTACGCCGACCGCCTCGTCGCGGCGGGTAACCGCGCGGGCTACGTCTGCTTCGAGCGGCAGATCCACGGCTTCATCACGATGGGCCGGGTGATCGAAGAAGCCCACGTGGCCGTGGCGCTGTGCGCAGCCGAACTGGCGCGCGCACTCAGGCGCTGAGCGCGCACACCGGTTCCTTCACGAGACACTGCGGCGCCGTGACGCCGCGATGCAGGTCGGATCAGGTCGCCGAGGAGGCCGGCTTGACGGCGCCCTTGACTTTGTGCGCGCCCTTCTTGACCGCGGTCCCGGTCTTGCGGCCGATCTCGGCCGCGGCGTGGCCGGCGTCCTTCGTCGCCTCCTTAGCGCCGCTGCCGATGTCGCGGCCGGTGCCGGCCACGTCGTGACCGAGCGTGCGACCGGCCTCGGCGCTCTTGTGCCCGACCGTGCGGCCGGTCTCGGCGACGGCGTGGCCGGTCTTCTTCACCGCCGACGAGGCGGCGGCGCCGACGGATTCGGCGGACTGGGCGGGAGCGATGGCGGCGAGGGCCAGCGCGGCGGCGGCCAGGGAGAGACGGAACATCATGGTTTTTCTCCGGAAGAGGGATGACGTCTCGAAAACGGTCCCGTCGCCAGGGACGTTGACACGGCCAGGGCGGAACCCTCTGCGAGGTCGCAGAATCGAACCTCGGCCGGCCTGTCTGACGAGCCGGCTCCAGCAGGATCCGCCATGAAGACACTTTCTCGCTCCCTCGCCCTCGCGGCTTGCCTTGCCGGCGCCGCCGCACTCACTCCCGACGCGGCGCTCGCCGCAGGCGGACACGGCTTCGCCGGCGGCGGTCATTCGGTCGGAGGGGGAGCCTGGCGCGGCGGGCACGCGGGCGGCGGCTGGCGCGGTGATCATTGGGGGCACCGCGGCTTCGGACGCCCCGGCGTGTTCTGGGGAGGCCTTGGCCTCGGCCTGGGCATCGGCGCCGTTGGCTACTACGGCGGCTGGTGGGGACCGTACGGATACGCGCCTTACTACTACGACGGCTACTACTACGACGCGGCGCCGGCGGTGATCGTCAGTCCCGGCGCCCCTATGCCGGTCGATCCGGCGACGCGCTCGGGTCAGCCTGTGCCGCAGACCTCGCGATCGCCCGACCCGATCTTCTATCCGAACAAGGGCCAGAGCGCCGCGACCACCGAGGCCGACCGGCGCGAATGCAATCTCTGGGCGACGACGCAGAGTGGCGCGATGGCCGACGCCAGCATCTTCCAGCGCGCGACGCTCGCCTGCATGGAAGGGCGCGGCTACACCGTCAAGTAGCCTCGTCGGCGGCCGCGTCGGCGCCGCCCGCATGCAAAAGCACGGCGTCTTTCGGCCGTGAACGATTGCGCGACCGGCGGCGATTCCCGCCGCGCGGTCGGGCGCGATGCGAACCGCCGCCGGACAATCCGTGACGCACGGCGTGCCATCACGCGCGTCCGTCGCAACGCCGGCAACGCACTGGTCACGGGAATGGGAAACGATCGAATGACGCCCGAAGAACCGTTCGAGAAGACCTTTCGCCTGGTCTGCCGACTCGATGACGCCGACATCGACTATGTCCGCGACACATCCGAGTGGATTCATCGCTGCATCGCCCGCGTGCTCGTCGTCAATCCTGCGGCGACCGCCGACGACGTCACGGCGATCGTCGTCGACATGAGCGCGCGTGGACGCTGGCGCCTGATGCGCCCCGAGTCGGTCGGGGAGCAGCTGGCGCTGCCGACTCCGGGGAATGGGGCGTGAGGCGCGCGACGATCGCCGGCATCGCGACGCTCCTGTTGTCGCTGCTCACGGAGTCCTCGGCCGCAGGGCCGCAACTCTACAAGTGCATCGACGGCGGCCGGACCGTCTACCAGCAGCTCGCCTGTCCGGTGACGTCACAGGTCGACTCCGCATCCAGCCCCGCCCGCAACTCCGCGCAAGCCGCTTCGGAGCCCGCGGCGCGGGTGACCGCCCGGCTCAAGCCGGCTTCGCCGACTGCTTCGTCCGCGCTCGCCATGCCCCGATGACCACGAGCAGGCCAGGAACGAGGATCGCGGCCCAAATGAACTTCTCGAGGTTGTCCTTGACCCACGGGATGTTGCCGAAGAGATAGCCGCTGAGCGTCACCGAGCCGATCCAGAGCGCGCCGCCGGTCACGTCGTAGAGCGTGAAGCGACGCCGGGACATGACCGCGACGCCGGCCACGAACGGGGCGAAGGTGCGCAGAAACGGCATGAAGCGGGCCGCGATGATGGTCACGCCGCCGTACTTCTCGTAGAACGCGTGCGCCTGGTCGAAGGCCTTGCGATTGAACCAGCGCGAGTCCTCCCACTGGAAAACGCGCGGCCCGATCGCGCGGCCGATCGCGTAGTTGCTCTGGTTGCCGAGCACGGCCGCGATCCAGAGCAGCACGAGCGCCAGCGGCAGGCTCATGAGCCCGGCCGCGCACATCGCGCCCACGACGAACAGCAGCGAATCGCCCGGCAGGAACGGCATGACGACGACGCCGGTCTCGATGAAGACGATCGCGAACAGCAGCGCGTAGACCCAGGCGCCGTAGGCGCGCACGAAGGTCGCGAGGTGCGCGTCGACGTGGAGGATGAAGTCGAGAACCGAGCCGAGAAGATCCATGGCCGCGGATTATCGCGGCGTGCCCGGCGACCAACTAGGGCGACGCAGGCCCGACGTCGAGCGCGGCGACCTCGTCGAACCAGGCCGCCAGCGCGGCCGGATGCGTACGGCCCGGCTCGGTCGCCTGCCAGCGGCGCTTGAGCTGATTGGCAGCGGCGTGAAGCTGCCAGAGCAGTTCCTCGGCGAGGGCCCACAGCTCGACGCGGAACGCCGCGTCCTCACCGACGTCGCCGGCGATCGCCGAGAGTCCTTCCGGCGTGATCCCGGCATCGTTGAGCATGCGCTGCAAGGTCTCGTTCTGCTCGTCGACCGACACGATCAGCTCGCGCAGCGCGCCTTCGAGCTCTCGGCCGATGGCCTTCACCGAGCGGCGCCAGAGGTCGAGCACCTTCGTCAGCTGCAGCAGCCTCTCGACCAGCGAGCCTGCCTCGATACCGTCGGCGCCGCTCGGCGGCGTCGCGGCGAGGAGACGCTGCACCGTCGCCACGTGCGCGGAGTCGTAGCGTCGCGGGTTGATGCGCAGCAGCAGCGACACGCGCTGCTCGGGAAAGCGCCGCTGGCCGTCGAACATGGCGGTCACCACCTCGGCCAGGGCGAGGACGCGGCCGAGCGGGCTGATCGCATCGCCGGCGAGGCCACGCGGATAGCCCGAGCCGTCGAGCCGCTCGTGGTGCTCGACGATCGCGCGCACGACGCT
>JAYVVB010000213.1:0-4155 GCA_043787455.1 Rhizobacter sp. | reverse complement strand
ACCAAGCAGCGCCCGAAGCCGGTCAGTGTCCGCATTTCCGTGGCGGCGATCGATGACATCTCGGACAGCGACGATGCCTTCTCGAGGACGGGAAGAAAGCGACTCGCGAGCGTGTAGATGGGCGCTTGCGTGCCGCTTTGCGGCGCCGCCGCTTCCATCTCGATCAAATCAAAGCGGCCGGACCGATGAACAGTCACATCCAGCAAACGTTCGCCATCCGCCATGGTTCCGACCGACACCGGACCCCCGCCCGAGATCGCTGTGACGAACCGTGGCCGCAACTGATCGATGATGGCCTGGAGATGTCGGTCCAACTCCGGTCGCAACTGAATGTCGGCGAGGTTGCGCCAGTTTTCGCTGTAAGCGACAAGGCGGCCGGTCTCACCTTCGCTCGCCAGCAGCCATCCGTGCGGCTGAATGGCGCCCGGCACCCGAATGGGCTCGCCAGCGCAAGACGCCAGGTCAAGCGGAGGCAGGATCATCGCGCAGCATCGTGAAAATGCGGATCAGTGCATCGAAGGTCTGCTCGGCGGCCCGGCTTGCAGCTGCGCATGGAACGACTCCACTGCCAACTTCGGCGTTGAGCAGGTCTAAGAAACCTCGCCAGCGGGCACCCGTGGCGGCGCCGAAGCCGTTGAAGTAAGCCCCTCCGTCGTGTGCGCGGATGTCGAGCGAATCACGGGCGACCTTGGCAATGACCTGGCCGCCGAGGGCGGAACCTTCCATTACGTACATCGAGCCGAAGGCGGCATGGGTCGCGCAGGCGCCGCCCAGCTCGATGCTATGCACCGAGGCGACACAAGCCTCTCTGAGCGAGCTGGAAATTTCGATGAGTTCACATGGCAGGCTCTTGAGATCGTCTCGAACGTGCTCGTACCGCGACCGCGTCGTTAGCCACGCATGCAGTCGACTTGGCAAGGCCGACCGAAGTCGCGGCTCCCACGCCTGCAAGAAAACCTCGAATCCGTACAGAGCTCGGCAGTACAGGGCCAGCTCGAGGGGATGCACTGCCAGGGGCAACACGCCCTCTAGGGTCCGGTGTCGGACAGCTGTGGCGTTTCGGAGCGCGCCGTGCGCACCCTTTACAGGCTTGTCGAGAGGCGCAGGAGCGACCGCCGGGCTGAGTGCTACCAGGACCGGTTCGAACTCCTGAAGAGCTCTCAAGCCCGACTGCCCGAGTGATCCCTGTCGTCCGCGCATTGTTCGAAACCCTGGTTGTGAGCCCAAGCACTCGGGGAACGCTGGCGGAGCCTGACTAAGCGCAATCGTTTGAGTATGCGCCCTTGTCGGTGAAACAGGAACGCCACCATTTTTTATTGCGGCGACCATCACGGTACCTGTGCTCGAACCGGGGGACTCCATCGGCTTGGCGCCTGCTAAGCCGCACCTTGTTTAGATGCGGCAGGTTCCAGAGTTTCAAAGCGGAAGTTCCAGCCCTGTATTTCTGATGCCCTAAAGCAGACCTGTGACGTAGCAGACCTTCAACGCAGAAGCTCAGTCGGTGTGGACTTGGGTCCACGATGAAGCTGTTCTTCATGCAGGGTGCGCCTCCTGATCGTCGGTCACGCAAAGCTATCCAGAGCGCCCGTTCAAACGAAAGCTTCGAGTAGAGCGTCGCTACCTTTCACCAAGTCCTCTGCCACTCAGCGCTCGGTGGCGGATGCAGCAGGCTCAAGCTACTCACGCCCTGAGGCGACGTGCGGAGTTTGGAGGCCGTCGACGAGCCAGATGGCCGTGTGTGCCGATCAGCCAACGAGCTTGCCGGCCCGCTTGATCTGGCAGGTTCGCGAGTCGAACATCACCTTTTCGCCCACCTTCCAGCCTTCGTCGGGCGCGGTCGGGAAGATCTGGTAGTAGCGGGCGCGGCCGACCTTGAAGTAGAGCACCAGCACCTCGTCGCGTTGCCGCGCCGCGGGCGCGATTCCGTCCAGGCAATGGGGATCGGCATACGACGGGACCGAGGCGGCTGTGCCGATCTGCACGATCACCTCGCGCCGCCATTCAACTTCGGGCGGTGGCCCCTCGGGCGGGGTGGCGCAGGCCGAGAGCAGTGCCGCAGCGGCCACTATCGAATTGATGAGCTTGAGCATGGTGGCTCCGGTGAAGAGAAAGCATTCAGGCCGACGACGAAGTCCGCCCCTCGAGGGAAATGAGCAAAGTGGCAAAGCCGCATTCGCTCATGAGGCGCCTGGCGAGCAAGCAGGTGACGGCGCTGGGCGGCGAGGTGACGCATCGAGACGCCCCCGCTCACGCGCCCGCCCGCACGAAGTGCAGCGTCGCGGTGGTGCCGCCCCAGGGGCTGGTGGCAAGGGTGATGCGGGCGCCGTGCAGGTCGGCGATGTCGCGCACGATGGCCAAGCCCAGGCCGCTGCCTTCGCCGGTGGCGAGCCGGCCGCGCACGAAGCGTTGGAAGACGAGCGCGCGTTCGTCGTCAGGAATACCGGGGCCGGAGTCGGCCACGCGTACCGCGGTCGGTTCGGCATGGACCTCGACGACGACGCGGCCGCCGGCCGGCGTGTAGCGGATAGCGTTGTCGATTAGGTTGCTGAGTGCCTCTGCCAGCAGCTCACGCTGCATCGGCACGATCACCGGCTCGTCGGGCGCGATGAGTTCGAAGTCGATCGCCTGGGACATAGCATGGTCCATGTGCGCCGCGCCCAGGTCTCGGCAGAGCTCGACGAGATCGTGCGACAGGAAGACAAGGTCGCTGCGGGCTTCGGGGTCGAGCCGGCCGAAGGCGAGCAGCTGCTGCACCAGACGCGCGGTGCGCTGCGTGGCGCCGCTCAGCTCGTCGATCACGCTGCGCGCAGTGGGCAAGTCGGGCGCCTCGCGGGCGCGTGCCAGGCCGAGCGTCAACCCGGCTAGCGGGGTGCGGATCTGATGCGCCGACGTAGCGGCGAATTGCCGCTCGCGCATCAGCATCGCGCGAATGCGCACCAGCAACTCGTTGAGCGCATGGGCGAAGGGCATGAGCTCGCGCGGCACGCCTTCCAGGCCGATGGGTTCCAGCGAGGTGTGCGACTGCGCCTACCAGCGCGCCGCGATCGCCTCCAGCGGCCGCACCGTGCGGCGCACCACGAGAAAGATCGCCAACGCCGTCGCGAGCACGAGCAGCCCCATCGGCCAGATAAGGTTGACCACCTCGCGCTCCGCGCGCTCGCGCTTGACCAATGTTTCGGCCATCAGCACGACCACGGGCTTGCCGCCCGCCACCACCTCGGCGCGCGCCACGCGCACCGGCTGATCGCCGAGCACCGCATCGAAGGCCGCACCGTGGCTGTAGCGCGCCTCGCGCTGGCCGTGGTCGGGCAGGCCGGCCCCGCCGGTCAGAAGCCGGCCGTCTTGCAGCACCGCGTACCAGATGCGGTCCCTGTCGTCGAAAAGCAGGACCGCGTCGGTCTGCGCCGAGATCGCGACTTGCGCGTCGCCGTGCGCATCGAAGCTCAGCAGTGCGGTGATGGAGCGGGCCGCATCGAGCAGCCAGCGGTCGAAGACGCGCTCGGTGAGACGGTGAGCGGCGAAGGTGCCCAACGCGGCGGTGGTCACGACGATGATCAGCAGCGGCAGCGTCAGACGCAGCATCAGGTCGCGCCGCAGGCCGCTGGGGCGCGATACAGTGAGAGTCATGCGACGTCCGCGTCCAGCGTGAGCAGGTAACCGAAGCCGCGCATCGTGCGAATCGAGGCACCCGAGCCTTCGAGCTTGCGGCGCAGGCGCGAGACGTAGACCTCAGCGGCGCTGTCGCCCACATCGATGTTGCGCTCGGCCAGCGCATCGACCAGCGCGCGCTTGAGCACCAGCCGCGGCGCACGGCGCACCAGCACCCCCAGCACCTCGAACTCGCGCGGCGGCAGGTCGAGCGCGCGTTCGTCGACGAAGGCGCGCCCCTCGTTGCCCAGCCAGCTCAGGCGCCCGTAGTGGATCAGTTCGCCGCGCAAGGCCTGCCCGCGTCGCGCGAGCACCTCGACGCGGGCATCGAGCTCCTCCACGGCGAAGGGCTTCACGAGGTAGTCGTCGGCACCGCTTTGCAGGCCTTGAACACGATCGGCTACGCGGTCTCGCGCCGTGAGCACGAGCGTGGGCGTGACCCGGTCGCGCTGCCGCAGCCGCACCAGCCACGCGAGGCCGTCGCCGTCGGGCAGGCCCAGGTCGAGC
>JAYVVB010000212.1:0-10431 GCA_043787455.1 Rhizobacter sp. | reverse complement strand
CGCATCACGGCGTCCCAGTTGACCTTGTCCATCTTCTTGAAGGTCATGTCGCGGGTGATGCCGGCGTTGTTGACGAGAACGTCGATCGCGCCCATCTTGTTCTGGACCTCGGCGACGGCGTGATGGCATGAGTCGATGTCCGCCACGTCGCACTTCACGGCCAGGATGTCATAGCCTTTGCCCTTCATGCCGGCGACCCATTCCTTGTGCTTGGCGTTGCCCGGCGAATAGGTGACGACGACACGGTAGCCTGCGTCGACCATCTTGGTCGCGATCGTCTCGCCCAGCCCGCCCATGCCGCCGGTGACGAGGACCACGCGACCCTGTCCTTTGTCATTGCCTGCTGTCATTTGTCGTCTCCTTCGTCGCGACCTACGTCGCAGCAACAGGTGCCGATGATGCGCGCGCGCGTCGACGGAATCCCCTTGGGAAAACCCGAGACGCGGCTTCGAAGATCGCGGCGGTCGAGCGCTCCGCGCGCGGATGTGCTGGTCTACAGTCGGACCCGGTTCCAAGACTGAACTCCGACTGTCGAGCGTCGACCCATGGAAAAACTCGATCGCGTTCGCCGAGTGGCCACTCGCTGGGGCATCAAGTCCGGCTGGGTCAAGAGCAATCCTGATCTGCACGCTCCGCCGGGTCGACCCGGCGGAGCGGCGCCGGCTGCGCCAGTCCCCGCCTACCGAGGTTCACCGCGCTTTCTATTCGCACGGCAAGCGGCCGGCACACAAGGTGGGCGCACTACCTGCACCTCTACGATCGCTATCTCGATCGTTTCCGCGGGACGGCGGTGACGATGATCGAGATCGGCGTCCTCGAGGGCGGGTCGCTCGACATGTGGCGGCGCTACCTGGGGCCGGACGCGTCGATCGTCGGCATCGACATCGATCCGCCCAACGTCGTTCGCATCGGCTCGCAGGCCGATCGCGCGTTTCTCGAAGGGGTCGTGGCCGAGTTCGGCGCCCCGGAGCTGATCCTGCACGATGGCTCGCATATCGCCAAGCATCAGCGTCGAGATCCTGTTTCCGCTCCTGCGGGACGGCGGCCTCTACGTCATCGAGGATGCCCACACGTCTTATTGGAACGACTGGGACGGAGGCCATCGCCGACGCGGCACTGCGATCGAGCTGGCCAAATCGCTCGGCGACGAGGGCGACAAGGAAACCTGACCCGCTCTCTGCCCGCGCCGCCGGGCTGCTGACAACGCAAGTCCCCGTGAACCGCTTCGATCTCCCGCCCACTCCTTCGCCGCTGCGCGCGGCGATCACCGCAGCTTGTCGACGCCCGGAAACCGATGCGGTTCCGGCGTTGCTCGACGAAGCGAGGCAGTCGCCCGAGCTCGCGTCAGCGACGCAGACCCTGGCGCGCCGGCTGGCACAGACGCTGCGCGAGCGCAAGACCGACGCCGGCCGGGCCGGGCTCGTCCAAGGTCTACTCCAGGAGTACTCGCTCTCGTCGCAGGAAGGCGTCGCGCTGATGTGCCTGGCCGAGGCGTTGCTGCGCATCCCCGACGCGGCGACCCGCGACGCGCTCATCCGCGACAAGATCAGCACCGGCCAGTGGCACCAGCACCTCGGCCAGAGCCCGTCGCTCTTCGTCAACGCCGCGACCTGGGCGCTGATGCTCACCGGCAAGCTCGTCTCGACGCACAGCGAGTCGGGGCTGTCGAGCGCGCTCGCCCGTCTGATCGGCAAAGGCGGCGAGCCGCTGATCCGAAAGAGCGTCGACCGGGCGATGCGCGTGATGGGCGAGCAGTTCGTCACCGGCGAGACGATTGGCGAAGCGCTCGCGAACTCGCGTCCGCTCGAGGCCGAGGGCTTTCGCCACTCCTACGACATGCTCGGCGAGGCCGCGCTCACCGCCGCGGACGCCGAGCGCTATCGCCACGCCTACGAGGACGCGATCGACGCGATCGGCCGCGCGGCCAGGGGCCGTGGCGTCCACGACGGCCCCGGCATCTCGATCAAGCTCTCGGCGCTGCACCCGCGCTACTGCCGGGCACAGAGCGACCGCGTCATGGCCGAGCTCTACCCGGTGCTGAAGCAGCTCGCGCTGCAGGCAAGAGCGTACGACATCGGCCTCAACATCGACGCCGAGGAGGCCGACCGCCTCGAGCTCTCGCTCGACCTTCTCGAGCCGCTGTGCTTCGAGCCCGAGCTCGCCGGCTGGAACGGCATCGGCTTCGTGGTCCAGGCGTACCAGAAGCGCTGCCCCTTGGTGATCGACTTCCTCGTCGACCTCGCGCGCCGGTCGACTCGGCGCCTGATGGTTCGGCTCGTCAAGGGCGCCTATTGGGACAGCGAGATCAAGCGCGCCCAGGTCGACGGCCTCGAGGACTATCCCGTCTACACCAGGAAGTCCCACACCGACGTCGCCTATCTCGCTTGCGCGCGCCGGCTGCTCGCGGCGCCGGCCGAGATCTATCCGCAGTTCGCGACCCACAACGCACACACCCTGGCGGCGATCCACGAAATGGCCGGGCCCGAGCGCTATATCCCCGCCCAGTACGAGTTCCAGTGCCTGCACGGCATGGGCGAGCCGCTCTACGAGCAGGTCGTGGGTCGTGCCCTGGACGGCAAGCTCGGCCGGCCGTGCCGGATCTACGCGCCGGTCGGCACGCACGAGACGCTGCTCGCCTACCTCGTGCGCCGGCTGCTCGAGAACGGCGCCAACACCTCGTTCGTCAATCGCATCGCCGATCCGTCGGTGGCGATCGACGAGCTGATCGAGGACCCGGTCGCGACGGTCGAGCGCATCGCGCGCACCGACGGCGGCGTCGTCGGCCGGCCGCATCCCGCGATCCCGCTGCCCGTGGCGCTCTACGGCACGCATCGGTCCAATTCGAAGGGCGTCGACCTGGCGAGCGAGTCGCGCCTCGCCGCCCTCGACGCCGCGATCCGGGCGAGCGATGGCGAAGTCTGGTCCGCGGCGCCGCTCCTCGGCGCCGATGTCGCCGTCGGCGTGTCCGCGCCCGTGCGCAACCCGGCGCGGCACGACGACGTCGTCGGCCATGTGCATGACGCGACGATGGCCGACGTCGAGACCGCGCTCGAATGCGCCGCCGCCACCACGGCCGGCTGGGCCGCCACCGACCCGAAGGCGCGCGCCGCGCTGTTGCGTCGCGCAGCCGACCTGCTCGAAGGCGATCTGCCGCGCTTCCTCGGCCTCCTGTCGCGCGAAGCCGGCAAGACCTATCCCAACGGCGTCGCCGAAGTGCGCGAGGCGGTCGATTTCCTCCGCTTCTACTCCGGCCAGGTCGAGGGCGAGTTCGACGCCGCCACGCACGTGCCGCTCGGTCCGGTGGTCTGTATCAGCCCCTGGAATTTCCCGCTCGCGATCTTCACCGGCCAGATTGCCGCGGCGCTCGCGGCGGGCAATCCGGTGCTGGCCAAGCCGGCCGAGCAGACGCCGCTCGTCGCCGCCGCGATGGTGCGCATCCTCCATCGAGCGGGCGTGCCGCGCGCGGTGTTGCAGCTCGTGCCTGGCCGCGGCGAGACGATCGGTGCCGCGCTCGTCGCCGACGCGCGCGTGCAGGGCGTGATGTTCACCGGCTCGACCGACGTCGCGCGTCTGCTGCAAAAGAGCCTGGCAACGCGCCTCGGTCGCGACGGCCGGCCTGTGCCGCTGATCGCCGAGACCGGTGGCCAGAATGCGATGCTCGTTGATTCGTCGGCGCTTGCCGAGCAGGTGGTGAGCGACGTCGTCGCCTCGGCCTTCGACAGCGCCGGCCAGCGCTGCTCGGCGCTGCGCGTCCTCTGCATCCAGGACGACGGCGCCGACGAGGTGGTGGCGATGCTCAAGGGCGCGATGGCCGAAAGCCGGATCGGCGATCCGGCGATGCTGGCCGTCGACGTCGGCCCGGTCATCGACGAGGATGCGCGTCGGGGCATCGACGCCCACATCGAGACCATGCGGATGAAGGGCCGGGCGGTCTTCCAGTCGGCGCGGACCGACGCCGGCACAACCTCGGGCGGGACCTTCGTGCTGCCCACCTTGATCGAGCTCGAACATCTCTCCGAGCTTGAACGCGAGGTCTTCGGGCCGGTGCTTCACGTCCTGCGCTTTCGGCGCAAGGATCTCGCCGCGATGATCGATCAGATCAACGCCACCGGCTACGGCCTCACGCTCGGCGTGCATTCGCGCATCGACGAGACGATCGCCCAGGTCGTTGCCGGTGCGCGCGCGGGCAACGTCTACGTCAACCGCAACATGGTCGGCGCCGTCGTCGGCGTGCAGCCGTTCGGCGGCGAGGGGCTGTCGGGCACAGGCCCGAAAGCCGGCGGCCCGCTCTATCTCTATCGCCTGCTCGCGCGTCGGCCCGACGACGTCATGGCGCGCGCGCTCGACGCGGCCGGCGCCGACGACGAGAACGCTGGCGCGGGTGTCGTCGGGTCGGCGTCGGATCCGGCGAGCGCGTTGCCAGTCTTGCGGAGATGGGCGGCGGAGCAGGGCGAAGATCTACTGGCCGACGCCTGCGATCGCTTCGCCGCGCAGTCGCGCGCGGGAGCCAGCTGCGTCCTGCGCGGGCCGACCGGGGAGCGCAACGTTTACAGCCTGGTCGCGCGCGACGCCGTCCTCTGCCTGACCGCCGACGACAGCGATCGTCTCGTGCAGCTGGCCGCGGTCCTGGCCGTCGGCAGCCGAGCGGTCTGGCCTGAGAGCGCACGAGCGCTCCACGCGCGACTGCCCGCGCCGGTGCGCGAGCGCGTCGAGCTCGTCGCTGATTGGCATGCGGCTTCGGTACGCTTCGACGCCGCCATTCACCACGGCACTCGCACCGCGCTGCTCGCGCTCTGCGCCGCGCTCGCGACGCGACGCGGGCCAATCGTCGGCGTCGACGGCCTCGCGCCGGGCGACGCGTCGATCGCGCTCGAGCGGCTGGTCGTCGAGCGCTCGCTCAGCATCAACACGGCCGCCGCCGGCGGCAACGCGACCTTGATGACCTTGCAGTAGCGCATGCCGCGGCGGCCTCGCAATTTTTTGGGAACGATGATTGCCGGGATCCGTGGTCGACTCACGAGAGGAAAGACCGTGACCAAGCTCACCGCCGAGAAGCGCAACGACATCGACGATTCGAAGTTCGCCTTCGCCAAGCAGCGCAAGGAACCGATCGAGAACGCGAGCCACGTCCGCAATGCCATCGCTCGTTTCGACCAGGTCGAAGGCGTCACCGACGCCGAGCGCGACGCGGCCTGGGAGCGCATCACCGTCGCGGCGAAGAAATTCGGCGTCGAGGTCCACGAGGCCTCGTGGCGGGAGATCGGCGCGAAGCGTCCCTGACTCAGGCGGCGGCAGGCGCCTTGCGCCGGGCCGCCCAATAGGTCGCGCCTTGCGGGCCGTAGCGTTCGGCGTGCTCGACAGCGAGGTCGAGCTGGAAGGCGTCGCCCGCGACCAGGTGGCGCGTCGCGCCGTGCGAGGTCAGCCACATCTCGCCTTGGACGACGAGCGCGTCGACCGAGAACGGATGAGTGTGGGTCGGCGCCTCGCTGTTCGCGGGCCAGACGCGCTCGGCGACTTCGTCGAAGCCGCGGGCGAGGGCGTCGACCTCGAAGGTCGGGAAATCGGGGGTGTTCATAGGTTCGAGAATGGACCGAATTAGGCCGCCTCGTCAAGCGTTTCGTTCTCGCCGACCGGCACTTCGCGCACGATGCCGGCGCCTGGATCGACCGCCAGCACCCGATCGGCCGTGGCGATCGTTTCCTTGCGATGCGCGCCCACCACGCGCGTCATGCCCATCGCCTTGACGGCATGGCTCACGAGCGCTTCGCTGCGGCCCTCGAGGTGGCTCGTCGCTTCGTCGAGGAAGAGGATCTTCGGCGCGTGATCGCCCGGGCGATGAAGAGGCGCTGCTTCTAGCCACCCGAGATGTCGGTCGTGGCTTCGGCGAGGAGCGAGTAGCACTGCATCGGCATCGCTTCGATGTCGACGCTGGCCTTTCGTGCCGATCGGATGACGCGCTTCATGTCGAGCGGCGAGTCGAAGAACGAGACGTTGTCGGCGACCGTGCCCTGGAACAGGATGTCGTCCTGCATGATCACGCCGATGACGCGCGCGTAGTCGGCCGAGGCGATCGTCCTCAGGTCGCGGCCGTTGACGAGGACCTCGCCGCGCGTCGGCTCGAGCAAGCCCACCATGATGCCCAGGAGCGTGGTCTTGCTGCTGCCCGACGGCCCGGTGATCGCCACCGACTCGCCCGGCTCGACGACGAGGCTCGCGCCCTTCAGTACCCACGGGCCGTCGTTACCGTAGCGAAACCATACATCGCGGACCTCGATGCGGACGCGGGCGCCGTCGGCGAGCATGAAGGGCGTCGTCGGCCCGGCGTCGGCCGCGGCCGGCTCGTCGAGCATCACCTCCTCGATCCGCTCGGCGTTGGTGCGGACGCGGCGAAGCTCCATCGCGTCGTTCACGGCGCGGTTGAGGCGCTCGACCAGGAAGGCGCTTGATCTCGACGCCGGGGCGCGCCGACGCGACCGCCGACGGCGCGACGAGCAGCTTCATCACCAGCGCGTCGTTCACCGGCGCGAGCGTGAAGAGCGGTTGGCCGGCCTCGACCGACTGGCCGTCGGAGAGCGATGCGAACGAGACCCGGCCGTCCTGCGGCGCCCGCAGCACCTGCTCGGCGTTCATTTCGCTTTGCAGCGTGAACCGGTTCAGCTCGCCGCTCGAGCGCTGCCGGTTCTCGATCACGCCGGCGAGGCGCGCGTCGATCAGGCGCCGCTCGGCGTCGCTTGTCTCGAGGTCGCGCTCGCCAGGCGGCTTTCCTGCGCAGTCACCTCGTCGCGCTTTTGCGCCGCCTGCTGGCGCGGCAGATAGCCTTCGGCCGCCGCCGAGGCGACGTGGTCGCTCTGTTCCGTCAGGCTGGCGAGCAGGCGCTCGCCGGCGTGGATGTCGGCGCGAAGCGTCTCGCGCTCCTTGCGCAGGCCATGCAGGCGGCGCTTGAGCATCAGGCGATTGACGTTGGCCTCCTGGCGCGCGGCTTCGATCTCGCGTGCGATCGTTGCCTTCTCGGCCTCGAGCGACTGGCGCACGATGGCGCACTCGCCGCCGCCTTCCTCGCGCAGCCGCTCGCTGCCGATCACGGCGAGCAGGTCGCCCTTCCTGCGGCCGTCGAGCGGCGCCTTCAGGCGCACCAAGCCGCTCTTGGCATCGACGAACGCGGCGACACGATGCACCGGCGAATACTCGACCGTGGCGATGAATACGAAGAGCCCGGCCAGGAGCGCGAACGCGATCACGGTGAACAGCGCCACGCCGCGCCAGTGAGTCGCCAAGGTCGCGCCGATCTGGCTGCCGGATGAGGCATCGATGGCCACTTGCCGGAACAAGGGCGGGGGCGGTCGATCCATGTCAGCGCGAGGTCGCGGTCGCTGGCCGGTGCAGCCCAGGGAACGGATCCTGCGGCCTTGCGCACCCGGGCCAACAAGCTCGCTCCGGGGCTCACGCCGCCGGACGAGGCTTCCTATTCTTCGTCGGACGTCGTTGTCGACTCGGTCTCTGCATCGGCTTCGGTGTCGTCGGACTCCGCTGTCTCGACGACGGCAGTCGCCGCCTTCTTCGCTCGGGACTTGGCTTTCGGCTTCACCGGGGCCGGCGCTTCAGGCTCGGGCGTCTCGGCCTTCAGGGCCGCCGCCGCTGCTTCGCGCACGAGGACGATTTCCGCCCGCTGCAGGCCGATCGCGACGCGCGGTCGCCAGCTCGGGTCGAGACCCTTGTGGCGCAGCGAGTTCTGCGCCAGGCCGATGTAGTTCTCGAGCTCGGGGATCGAGAGCACGTCGAGCTTGTCGAACAGCGCGGCTTCTTCCTCCGGCGTGAAGGGCTCGAGGGGAGTAACGATCGTGTCTTTGTGCATCGCAGAAGCTTAGTCTCATTCAGAGGCATTCCGGAATAGATTCGACCGGGTCGCGTCGATCGGCCCGCTGCTCGTCAGCGCCTTCCTGCCCGCTGTCTGGGGCTGGTCTCACCAGCCGTTACACCGCCTGCCGATGCGCTCAGCGTAGTCATGCGATAGCTTCGCTACTGCGTGTTCTCGGGAGGCAGTGCGGTGTTTCGAGGGTTTGGTGTCGCATCGACGGTGGTGCTCTGGCTCATGGCGACGGCGGCCGCATCGGCCGCCGCGGGCGAGCTCGCCCCGACCGCCGGCGCCGTTTCGCCTGACAAAGTCGCGGCCGAGCCAATCGAACCGGCCCCGCCGACGACGACCACCGCGGAGGCTGCGCCGCGCTGGTCGGCCCGCTCCTCCTTCTCGCAAGGCAGCTATCGCTCGTCGTTCTCCCGCGGCAGGCTCGACCTCGGCGTGAGGTTCGACGCACCGCTCCGCGCCGTTCGGCCCGGCGAAGCCCCGATCGACCCGGTCGTGGCCTACGTCCCTCCCGCGCCGACCATGAGCGTCGGCTTGCGCAGCACCTCTGCGGGAACAGTCGCGACCGCCGGCAGCCTGCTCGAGCGGGCAACCGGCGTCACGATCGGCCAGCCGCAAGAACGCAAGGTCGGTCTCGAATGGAAGCCCGCGCAGTCGCGCGTGTTCCTGAACCGCGGCCTGGGCATCCGTCTCGATGGCGACGACCGGGTGACGATGCGCCTGAAGAAGGGCTCGCTCGGTCTCTTCATGCAGACCGCGTTCTAGACCACCGGATCGTGCAGTGGTGGGCAGATGCTGCCCGAACCATGCGCCGCCCACCACCGGAGCGCACCGGCGCGCGTGCGAACATGGGAGCCTGCCAAGGCAATGTGAGCCGAAACGATGACGTCTCCCCTCAGCGCACAGCGCATCGCGGACGATCCCCAGCCGACCCCGGGCGGCTCCACCTACGTCGATCCCGAGCAGCTGCCGTGGCAGCCGTCGCAGTTCGACCGGATCGCGATGAAGGTCCTCTTTCGCGACGATGTGCGCGGCGAGATGACGGTGCTGCTCAAGTGGGAGCCGGGTGCGACGCTGCCCTTCCACCGCCATCCGGAGATCGAGCAGAGCTGGGTCCTCGAAGGCTCGTTTTCCGATCACGACGGCATCTGTCGCGCCGGCCAGTTCGTGTGGCGCAAGCCCGGCTCGATGCACGAGACGCGCAGCGACGAGGGCTGCGTCATCCTCGCGATCTACCGCAAGCCCAACATCTTTCGCAACTCCGCCGGCTTCGTGGCACAGGGCGGCGAATGAGTCCCGGCTCGACCGCTTTCACGAAAGACCCGATGCGTTCCATCCTCCCCTCGTTCTTCGTCACGATCGTTTTCTCACTTGCGGCCGGTGCCGCCGAAGCGCGGCCGTACGACGCCAAGGCCCTCGCCCGCTACGACCACAGCTACGTTGCGTGCGAGGCGAGCAATCCGGCGATGAAGGGACGCCGCGACGAGGCCTATCTCCACCTCTGGCACATCTCGGTCGACGAGAAGGCGCAGGCGCGGCTCGCCAAGCTGCGCGCCGATCCGGCCTATGTCGCCGAGAAGCAGCGCGTTGCCAAGGGACCTGCGAGCGCTTCGCCGCCGGCGTCGTCGGTGCAGCGCGAGTGCCGTGGTCTCTGGGCCGAGCATCAGCGCGCGGCCGAGACGAAGCGCCCATGAGTTGCGGCGATCGAGGGCGAACACCGTACCTCTCGTGCACGGCAAATCGCCTCTTGCTCTGAGCCGCGACCCGGTCGCCGCCGCCCTCGAGGCCGAGGACGTCCTTCAGCCCGCGCACGCCGCGCTCGACGAAGCCGATCCGGAGCGGGCGTGCGAGATCGCGCTCGCAGCGCTCGCCGAGGCCGAGCGCCGGCAAGACCACCATCGCCGGGCGAAGGCGCTGCTCTTCCTCGCCCATCTCGATCGCCTGGCATCGAGGTTTCGCACCGCGCATGGCCGGGCCAAGCAGGCGGCACGCCTCTTTCGCACGCTCGGCGACACGATCGGCGAGTCGGGCGCGCTGTCGACGCTGGCGCACGCGTCGACCTGTCTCGGGCGCAACGAGGAAGCGGTCGAGTCGGCGCTGATCAGCGTGCGCCTCGCCGAGCCCGTCGCGAGCGCGTCGCACAAGGCGATGCTGTTCAACTATCTCGGCGTCGCCTACCTGTGGAGCCGAGACTTCGTCAAGGCCGACCAGGCGCTCGCGGCGGCGATTTCCTGGGCCGAGGAATCGGGCGGTCTGGTCAGCGCGTTCCAGCCTTGCATCAACCAGGTGCTGGTCGAGGCGCTCGGCGCCGTGGCGACGCGCTACCGAACCGGTTCGCTGCCGCCGCTCAAGAAGATGGTCGCGGGCCATGCCCGCTGCGAAGCGATGGTCCAGCGCGGCGCGTCGTCCGGGCTCTTCATCGGCGGCCAGGCCGCCGGCCTTGCCGCCTGGCTGCTGACCTCGGCGCTGACCCGTACCTGGACCGGCTCTCCGGCGGCGGCCGACGCGCTGCTCGACCAGGCGTCGCAGCACCTCGCAGGCAACGGCGTGCCGACGCTCGGCCATGCCTA
>JAYVVB010000211.1:0-3634 GCA_043787455.1 Rhizobacter sp. | reverse complement strand
CGAAGGCACCGAGCGACGAATAGAAGTCGACGCCCGGCACCGGGATCACCTTGGTCCGGCTCGAGCCCGCCGACTCGGGATAGCCGGCAACGCCCGGGCCGATCGAGAGCGTGTAGCCCTCGGCCGGCGGCTTGTCGACGAGGATCAGTCCGCCGGCGGCCTCGGACCGGCCTGCGGCGAGCATCAGCCCAGTCATGAGCGGCGCCGCGCGGGTCGCGATTTTCCTCAGCATCGAAGTCTGCTGGAAAAGAGATCGCGC
The DNA here is from genome assembly GCA_043787455.1 of Rhizobacter sp. Taxonomy (GTDB): domain Bacteria; phylum Pseudomonadota; class Gammaproteobacteria; order Burkholderiales; family Burkholderiaceae_C; genus Schlegelella_A. The sequence goes on along the minus strand of JAYVVB010000211.1, from coordinate 3,375 downwards.
TCGGTTTCGCATGCGAAGATTCTGGCGCGGGCCGTTAGCTCAGTTGGTTAGAGCAGAGGACTCATAATCCTTTGGTCGTTGGTTCGATCCCAACACGGCCTACCAATAAAATCAACAACTTAGGTAAACTGGGTTGCGATCTTAATGGTCAAAGTGCCAACCAAGTGGCAACGCAGTGAACAGCTTAGCCCCTTGATACCTTCACGTCCCTGAGTCGGAGCATTGCGCAGCGTGATGTGAATGCGAGTCGCCTGTTGCGGGCTGCAGGCTCTGGACCCAGAGCAACCGCTCGAACTGAGAGCTGGCTTGCCCTATAGATGCCGTTGAACGCCCAAGCTATTGGAACTGCTACTGGTCAGCGGCCGTCGCGTGCCGATCGAACACGAGACGCCATCGCCCTGACAAGTGCTTCGGTCGCCGATTCCGGAAACGGGGCGACGCTGCTGACGTTGATCTCGCACAGAACATAACGCTCTGCGCCATCCAGCGGCCGTTCGCCGAGCAGGAAATCGCAGTCCCAAAGCAGGGGTAGCTGGTCATCGGCGATGCCCAGTGTTTGTTGAAGAGCCGGCACCCATTCGTCTTCAAGCCGCTTCTTCAGGATCTGCAGATGTGGCACGTCTGGCGGGTGGTAGAGCCGAGCGCTTGGTGTGGGCGCGTCCCTGGAACGGCTGCCGTCGGGGGCTGGATGAAGAGCGTTCACGGCCTGCCGGCCGAAGCTGACAACCCGGCCTTCCACGAGGTAGCAGCGCACCATTCCTTCGGTCAGGCGCGGCTGCCATGCTTGGTCGATCATGTGGCCGCCGTCGTCGAAATACGGCGCCATGAGAGCGACCATTGCCGCGAACGTCGTTTCGTACTCGACGCTACCGCGCGGCGCATGGCGAACACGAACGAGACTGTCGGGGCGAAGAGGGCCCGCTTCGCGAGAACCCTGAACCCGCCAGACGCCGATGCCACTGTGTCCGCGCCATTGCTTCAGCACACGAGTCGCTCCGCCGCCGAGGCGCATGCTGAGCTCGGCGCGCAGCTGCGTCATGTCGTCGAGCCGATGGCAGTCGCTGCCCCAGCCCAGATGGCGCGTCTCGACGAGCACGTCTTTCGTGCCGAGCTTGAAAATCACATCAGGATGTGTGCTGATGAAGACACCCGTGGCCGCCACTTTGCGCAGCATCGCGTCGAGCGTGCCGCGCGAATGCCCGTCAGCGTCGATAGGATTAACCCACACCAGAGCGCCATCTACGGCGAGCAGCTGCTCTCTCAGATCGTCGACCTGCTCGCGGTTGTAGACGGCTGGGCTCGCCTCGATGCCGCTTGCCGCGAAGGCGGCGAACAGGCCTGCGAACCGGTTGTTGTGCGGCGACGCCAGGCGACGAGCCTCGCTATCGCCTTGATAGACGATGGCGACTCGGAACGGCATTGGTATCACCGGCTGCTCCGCGCGGTCCCTTCATCCGCCGAACGAAGCTCTGTGCGCGAGCAGCATCGAACCGCTCGGCAACGTTGTCCCAGTTGACGATGCTGAAGAGTCTGTTGAGGTACTCGCCGCGACGGTTCTGATATTTGAGGTAGTAGGCGTGCTCGAAAACATCGAGTACCAGCAGCGGCGTCACACCCCAGGCGGTTAGTTTCTAGTGGTTCTCGCACTGTAGAACCATCAGCTTCTTCGTCATCGGGTGGTAAGCCAGGATGCCCCAGCCGGATGCCTCGATCGCGGTCGTCGCCGCGACCAGATGAGTCTTCAGTTTGGCGAACGAGCCGAACTCGGTCGTCAGCGCCTTCGCAAGCTCGTCCCTCGGCTCCTCACCCTTGCCGTCGAGGTTCGTCCAATAGATGCTGTGCAGCAAATGGCTCGAGAGCTGGAAGGCGAGCTCCTTCTCATAGTGCTTGACCAGGCCGAAGTCATTCGTGTCGCGCGCCTTCGCCAGCGCAGCTTCGGCGTTGTTGGCAGCGGTGACCGCTGGCTTGTGGTGAAAGGTGTAGTGCAACTCGACGGTTCTCGCGTCGATGACGGGCTCCAGGGCATCCAATGCGAAAGGCAGCGGTGCCGCTACGTATTTGCCCGCGTCGTCGGTCAGTCGGTCCGAGTAGCGCGGCTTCGAAGGCTGGGCCATCGCCCGTCCAGCGGTCAATGCGGCACCTGCGGCGAGCGTGGCACCCTTTACGAAATCTCTTCTGCTGTCCATAAGTCAACTCGTTGAGACCGGCAGACCGACCGGCGGATAGATGGGCAAGGACCGGGGCTCGAGTGCTCGCGAACGAGACGTCTCAGGCAGTGGCCTTGGGTTCCAGCGACCGGCCGGCTGTCTTCCAGCCATCGATGCCGCCTCGCAGGAACCTGGCTTTAATTCCGGCCGCGCGCAGGCGCATTGCCGTCGCTCGACCGACTTCGTGTCCGTACACGCAATAGACGACGACTTCCTTGTCGGTGGGTAGCTTGCCGCCCCATTCGGACACGCAAGCAGGATCGCTCCAACGCGCGCGCGGGATCAATGCGTCGGCCTGGTCGAACATGCCCGCGCGGCGCACGTCGACAAGGATCGCCCCGTCGACGTCGTCCTGGGCCGCGCCGAACGGCTCGCTCGCGCCGTGCACCGCGAGCTGGTACCGCTCGTAGACGCGAGTCCAGTCAAGGTTGGCCATGAAGGCGTCGACATAGGCGCCGGCGGCCGCGCCGAAGTCCATGTGATAGGAGTGCTCGTACATGTCGAGCGCCAGGATGGGCACGCCTCCCGCCAGCGCATGCGTGTGGTCGGTAGCCCACTGATTGACCAGCGAGCCGTCGCGCGGCTGAAAGGTCAGAAGCACCCAGCCGGAGCCGCCGCCCATCGCCTCGCCCAGCGCGACGAACTCCTCGCGCCAGCGCGCGACGCTGCCGAAGTTCGCTTCGAGCGCCAGTGTCATGGCAGGGACCATGCCCTGGCCGTCGCCACCGAGCCCGCCGAAGTAGAGCTCATGGAGCACCATGGAGTTCATGGCAATGAGCTCCTCTCGCTTCAGGCCGGTGAGTTCGAAGCCCGGCGCCGAAGTGAACGGCGTCGACGCCAATCGGGCTCGAATGGCGTTGAGCCGCTTGACCGCGCCGCCGTAATTGTTCGCGTGATGACTTTGAAGCAGCTTCGCGGACAAACCGTGCAGCGTCATGGCGTCGAACGGAAGATCCCGGATCACGATATTCATTGAATTTCCTTGGTTGGATTCGTTCAGGGACGGGTTGCGCCGTAGGCGAACTCGTCGAACGCCGTGACGCTGTCGGCCTTCGTCCAGACGCCCACTGCGCCGGCGCCGGCGATGTAGCCGTCCATGGATTCAATCGAGCGCTGACCGTCGAGCGACACGGCGATGCTCTTTCCAGCAAACTCAACTCGCAGGGTG
>JAYVVB010000210.1:0-2645 GCA_043787455.1 Rhizobacter sp. | reverse complement strand
CGAGCGGCACGCCCAGGCAGGCGGCGAGTGCGAAGCCGGTGGCAGTGCGCAGCACGCTCGCGGCGATGTGCTCGAACATCGAGTGCCCGCCGTAGCCGTCACGAAAGAGCTCGACCGCCGCGGCGCCGATGCCCGAAGGCGTGCCAAGAAACTCAGGCTTCACGCCGGGCACGATGCCGAGCGGGATCAAGTACTGCCAGACGAGCAGGACGAGAACGCAAACCGAGGCCGGCGGCAGGAGCTTGCGCGTGACCGCCCGGAGTGCGGCGTGGGACGCGTCGGCGTTTCCGGCCGGGCGGTACGCCGCGGACGGCGCCGCAGCCTCAGGCTCCTGTGATGACAGCGTCGTCTCCAACGGCGGCCTCATGACTTCTCGTTCAATATAACATACTATAATGCGGACGTTCGTCATATCAATTGGCAACTACCCTCCTATCGCTGACTCTCCGATGACTTCCCTCGCTCGCGGCCCCGATCTTCTGTATGCGCAGATTGCGGGCCTGCTGCGCCAGCGCCTGTCGCGCGGCGTGTGGGTGATCGGCCAGAAGCTGCCCTCGATCGAGGAGCTGATGGCAGAGTTCGGCGTGGCGAGGGCAACCGTTCGCCATGCCGTCGAGCTGCTCACGCGGGAAGGGCTCGTGTCGCCGCGGCCCGGGCGTGGCACGACGGTGATGGCCACCACGGGCAAGGAGCGTCACCTGCGGCTCGAGACGTCGCTGCGCGATCTCGCCGACGTCTACCGCAACGACAAGCCCAAGCTCACGCTCATCGAGGAGACGTCGGCGCTGCCCCCGTTGCTCTCGAGCGACGGCGCGCCCGCACCGCTCTACCGCTTCATGCGCCGCGTGCACTCGCGTGACAACGAGGCCTTCTGCGTCATCTCGCTCTACCTCGACGAGCGCGTCTTCAAGATGGCGCCGACGCGCTTCCGCAAGGAAACGGTGATACCGGTGCTGCTCGACCTGCCGAAGGTGCGCATCGCCCAGGCGCGCCAGACGCTGGCGGTGGCCGCCGCCGACCTCGAGATCGCCGAGCACCTCGGCGTGCCACTCAACTCGCCCGTGGCCCACGTGCGGCGCGTATTCACCGCCGCCGACAAGATCGTTCTCTACCTAGGCGAGGTGACCTACCGTGGCGACTACATCCATTTCGAAATGGATCTGCGGATCTGACCCAGAACGACACAAGGAGACAACGAACATGCGGCCTCTGACCGACCAAGACATCGCCCGCTACGCAGCCGACGGAGTCGTCGTGCTGCGCTCCGGCCTGAGCCCGGCCACTGTCGCCAAGCTGAGTGCCAAGCTCGACAGCTTCCTTGCCGAGCAGGGCATCAAGAATGCCGACTACGTGCCCGACATCATCGACCGAGACCGTTCCTGGCTCGAGTACGCGGTGATGCCGGAGATCCTGGAGCCGGTTTCGCAGCTGATCGGCGACGACATCATCGTCTGGGGCTCGGCCCTGTTCTGCAAGGCCGGCAAGGGCGGGCGCGCCACGCCCTGGCACCAGGACGGGCACTACTGGCCGATCCGTCCGCTCGCCACGGTGACGGCCTGGATCGCGATCGACAACGTGAACACCGAGAACAGCTGCTTGCGCGTGATTCCGGGCTCGCACCGCGACCGCGTGAGCTACTGCCACGACGTCGACAACAGCGACGCCATCATCCTCAACCAGGTGCTGAGCCCCGAGCACCTGCAGAGCGCCGCCCCGCGCGACATCGAGCTTGAGCCCGGCAGCTTCTCGATCCACGACGTTCACCTGATCCACGGCGCGAACCCGAACAACTCGGGCAAGCGCCGCGCGGGGATGGTGTTTCGCTACATGCCGGCATCGTCTCATTTCGATCGCGAGCTGGCTGCCACGCAGGCCCGCGAGCTGGGTGTGCCTGATCTCTCCAAGCGTGCGCTGCACCTGGTGCGCGGCAGCGACGTTTCGGGCAAGAACGAAATTCGGCGCCCGCAAGCGACGGCGGCGCGTGGCTGAAATCACCTTCTTCGGGCTGGGTTCGATGACGTGGAGGAAAGTAAATTCGTCCTATCTTGCGTGCGCTGCTTACCAGGGAGACATGCCCAGACGGTGACACATTTACCGTCGCAGCGAGGAAAGTAAATTCGTCAATCCGCAGCCTTGCCGCCGACTCCGTTGCGTAAGTTGTTGATCTATGAGCGGATCAGCGCCTGGCTTTACCGCACCGTTGGACGTGCCTCGCCCGCAGGGCGCTCCGCTGCTCGAGCCGTCAGCCCCAAGCGTTCCAGGCTGCTTCGGCTGCTCGATCACGCCATCGAGCAATGGATCGCGCTTGACCTCGCTCGTACTGTCCTCGGCTGAGGCAACGCGGCAGCCATCTGCCCGCCTCAGGGCCCTCCTCTGGCCGAAGTGGTTCTGTCGCAACAAGCGCGAGGTGTTAGGGTCGGCCGATGCGAATTGACCCGAAAACGATGATCGATGCATTGCGCTAGGCGATCAAGCGCCTTCACTACCCGGTGGAGATCATGCTGGTATGCGTGCGCTGGTACGTGGCTTACCCGCTGAGCTTGCGCCACCTCGAAGAGATGATGGCCGAGCGCGGCGTGTTGGTCGATCACTCGAGCATTCACCGCTGGGCGATCAAGATGTTGCCGGTGCTCGCGGCGGTTTGC
>JAYVVB010000209.1:0-2577 GCA_043787455.1 Rhizobacter sp. | reverse complement strand
GCCGGTGGCGATCTTCGCCTTCTTCAGCACCTTGCCCGAGGTGTCGCCCTTGACGGCCGGCTCGGTGTCGGTGATCTCGCGCACCAGGCTGGTGGGCAGTTCGACCGAAATCGCTTTGCCGTCGTAGAACACCACTTCTACGGGCATCGCATCTTCGAGATACTGGATCGCGTCGCCCATGTTCTCGGACTCGACCTCGAACTGGTTGTACTCGGCGTCCATGAAGGCGTACATCGGATCGGCGAAGTAGGAGTAGGTGCACTCTTTCTTGTCGAGGATGACCTGGTCCATCTTGTCGTCGGCCTTATAGACGACCTCGGTGCCCGAGTTGCTGAGCAGGCTCTTCAGCTTCATCCGGACCGTCGCCGCATTGCGGCCGCCGCGGCTGTACTCGGTCTTCAAGACCACCATCGGGTCCTTGCCCTGCATGATGACGTTGCCGGCGCGGATTTCCTGTGCGATTTTCATGGCGGGTTCCAAAGGGTGCGGCCAGGACGGTGCGCAAAAGAGTGCGCGGCCGACGGGAGCAAAGCCTTGAATTCTACCGTTTCGATCCGACGAACCGGATCAGTTGGGTGACCAGATCGTCACGGGCGACGAGCCCGGCGCGCCAGCGACGGCACTGGGCGGTCCAGTCGTCTGGCAACGAGCCGTCGAGCGCCGCCGAGTCGAGCAGGCCGGCAGTGCTGCCATTCCATCGCGTGAAGAGCGATCGCACCGCGCCGGACAGGGTAGCCGGCGCGTCGGCGAGGAAGCGGTCGAGGAAGGCGGCGAGCTTGACATGGTGCGCACCATCGGCCTGCTCGTAGAGCTGCCAGACGAAGGGCACGCCCGCCCACATTGCGCGAACGAGGGAATCCTCGCCGCGCACGAAGTTGAGGTCGCATGACCAGAGCAGATGATCGAAGTCGATCTGCGCGAGGGACGGCAACGCCACGGCGCGCAGCCCGCCGCGTCTGAGGGACGAGCCGAGGCAGGCGCGCGCCTGGACGGTCGCCGCGCCATGGGCGAGCAGCAGCAGGGTGGGTTCATGAGCAAGCGCGTCGATGAGCGACTGCACGGCGCTGTCGGGATAGCAGAAGAGGCTGACGCGGCGCTCGCCGGGGTGCGGCCTGACACCGATCGAGGTGAGCCAGGCCTCGGGGTCGAACTCGCGCCGCCGCTCGATCAGATCGGGCTCGCGCAAGAGGCCGCCCGTCGCTGCCGTGAAGCCTGGATAGAAATACCAGGTCGTGAAGCGCAGATCCCGCACTGTCCGCCGCGGCGAAGGCAGTCCGTGCGAGCGATCGACATACGTCTCGGCGCTCAGGTGCTCAACGTTGACGAACACCGGCGGAGGCGACGCATCGATCGCAGCCTTGTCGGCAATGCCGCCGCCGAAGAGCTCGACGACGATGTCGGGCGCCATCGCCGCCGCGTCCGTCCAGGCGCGGACCTCGACCCGATCGGCACCGCCTGGCGCCATCCACGCGAGCGCGCTCGCGTCGTCGATGGCGAGGCGGACTTCCTCGCCGCGAGAGGCGAGGCCGGCGGCCAGTCGCCAGGCCACGCCGATGTCGCCGAAGTTGTCGACGACGCGGCAGTACAGGTGCCAGCGCATCGCCCGATTATCGAAGCCGCGGGCGGCACAATCGACACTGATGAGCGAGCCGACCCTCGACACCGCAGGCGACGATGCTCGCGTCGGCGCGCGCGAGCGGCTGGTGGCCGAGGTCGCGGCGCTGCCCAACCTGCCGGGCGTCTATCGCTTCTTCGATGGCGCCGACGGCGTGCTCTATGTCGGCAAGGCGCGCGACCTGAAGAAGCGCGTCGCGAGCTATTTCAACAAGCGCCACGCCGGCAGCGAGCACTCGATCTGGGTCGGCCACATGGTGAGCCGGATCGCCCGCATGGAGACGACCGTCGTCCGTTCCGAGGCCGAGGCGCTGCTCCTCGAGAACAATCTCATCAAGGCGCTGGCGCCGCGCTTCAACATCCGCTTCGTCGACGACAAGAGCTACCCGTATCTGAAGATCGCTTCGGGCCGGTTCCCGCGCGTCGCCTACTACCGCGGCGCCGTCGATCAGAAGCACCGCTACTTCGGCCCGTTCCCGACGGCCTGGGCGGTGAAGGATTCGATCCAGCTGCTGCAGAAGGTCTTTCACCTGCGCACCTGCGAGGACACGGTGTTCGCGAACCGGACGCGTCCGTGCCTGCTCTACCAGATCAAGCGCTGCTCGGGTCCATGCGTCGACTACATCACGCCCGACGCCTACGCCCGCGACGTCGCCAACGCAGAGCGCTTCCTGCAGGGCGAGCAGCAAGAGCTGATGGACTCGCTCCAGGCCGAGATGATGGCGCGCGCCGAGGCGCTGCAGTTCGAGCAGGCGGCCGAGATCAGGAACCGGATCGGCTCGCTCTCGCGCGTGCTGCACCAGCAGGCGGTCGAGGACAACACGGGCGGGCGCGTCGTCGACACCGACGTGCTCGCGGTCCAGGTCGATGGCGGTCGCGCGTGCGTGAACCTGGCGATGGTGCGGGGCGGCCGCCACCTCGGGGACCGGCCGTACTTCCCGAAGCAGGTCGAGAGCGCGATCG
>JAYVVB010000208.1:0-6075 GCA_043787455.1 Rhizobacter sp. | reverse complement strand
CCGTCCGCTACGGCGAGATCGAGGCCGTGCACGGCATCTCGCTCGCGGTCGAGGCGGGCGAGGTGGTCACGCTGCTCGGCGGCAACGGCGCCGGCAAGTCGACCACGCTGCGCGCGATCTCGGGCCTGCTCAAGCCGGCGGCCGGCGAGATCGTGTTCGACGGCCGCTCGATCACCGCCCTCGGCCCCGAGGCCATCGTCAGGCTCGGCATCGCCCACGTGCCCGAAGGCAGGCGCATCTTCCCGGGCCTGTCGGCGCGCGAGAACATCATGCTCGGCGGGTCGAACCGCGGCCGCGTCGCCAAGGCGCAGCTGGTGAAGGAGTCGGACGAGATGTTCGATCTCTTCCCCGACATCCGCCCCTTTGCCGACGCGCTCGGCTGGACGCTCTCGGGCGGGCAGCAGCAGATGGTGGCGGTGGCGCGCGGCCTGATGGCCAAGCCGCGCCTGCTGCTCCTCGACGAGCCTTCGCTCGGCCTCGCGCCGGTGATCGTGCAGAAGGTGTTCTCGATCATTGCCGAGATCCGGCGCCGGGGCACGACGGTGTTGCTGGTCGAGCAGAACGCGCGCATGGCGCTCTCGGTGGCCGACCGCGGCTATGTGCTCGAGACCGGCCGGCTCGCCGTCTCGGGCAAGCCGGCCGAGCTGTGGTCGAACGACGCGGTGCGCGCCGCGTACCTCGGCGGCGGCGTCGCGAAGAAGGCCTGAACAGGTCGGGCGTCGCGGCCCGCGACGACGACCTATGATGATTCCCGGCAGTCAACAGGAACGCCGATGAACGACTCTTCCGTGAGCGGCCGCAGCGTCGGCGTGATCGGCCTCGGCGCCATGGGCGCGGGCATGGCCGGATCGCTCCGGCGCGCCGGCTGCGACCTCCATGTCTGCGACGTGCGCGACGGTGTCGCGGCCAAGTTCGCGGCACAGGGCGGCACGGCCGACGCGACGCCGGCCGGCCTCGCGGCGGCGTGCGAGGTCGTCGTCTCGGTCGTCGTCAATGCTGCGCAGACCGAGTCGGTTCTGTTCGGCGACGGCCCCGCCGGGCAGGGCGCGGCCGCCGTGATGCGACCCGGCAGCGTCTTCGTGATGTGCTCGACCGTCGACCCGAACTTCTCGATCGCGCTCGAGCGCCGGCTCGAGGCGATGGGCCTTCTCTACGTCGACGCGCCGATCTCGGGCGGCGCGGCGAAGGCGGCGTCAGGCGAGATGACGGTCATGGGCGCAGCCCGGGACGCGGCCTGGGCGAAGGCCGAGCCGCTCCTGCACGCGATGGCGGCGAAGGTCTACCGCCTCGGCGACCGCGCCGGCAACGGCAGCAAGGTGAAGATCATCAACCAGCTTCTCGCCGGCGTGCACATCGCCGCCGCGGCCGAGGCGATGGCGCTCGGCCTGCGCGAAGGCGTCGACCCGGAGGCGCTATACGAGGTCATCACCCACAGCGCCGGCAACAGCTGGATGTTCGAGAACCGCATGGCGCACGTGCTGAAGGCCGACTACACGCCGCTCTCGGCGGTCGACATCTTCGTCAAGGACCTCGGCCTCGTCCTCGACACGGCGCGCGCCACCAAGTTCCCGCTGCCGCTCGCGAGCACCGCGCACCAGATGTTCATGCAGGCCTCGACGGCCGGCTTCGCCAAGGAGGACGACTCGGCCGTGATCAAGATCTTCCCCGGCATCACGTTGCCGGGTGCGAAGCGATGACGATCCAGCTCGGTTGCATCGCCGACGACTTCACCGGCGCGACCGATCTTGCGAACACGCTGGTGCGCGCAGGCATGCGCACGGTCCAGACGATCGGCGTGCCCCACGGCGACGATGCGCCGATCGATGCCGACGGCGTTGTGGTCGCGCTCAAGTCACGCACCGCCCCGGCTGGGGACGCGGTCGCGCAATCGCTCGCGGCCTGTCGCTGGCTGAAGGCTGCGGGCGCGACGCAGATCTACTTCAAGGTCTGCTCGACCTTCGACTCGACGCCGCGCGGCAACATCGGTCCGGTGCTCGAGGCGCTGATGGACGAGCTCGACTGCGCCTTCACGATCGCGACACCGGCCTTCCCGGACAACGGCCGCACGGTGTTCAAGGGCCACCTCTTCGTCGGCGATGTGCTGCTCTCCGAGAGCGGCATGCGTCACCATCCGCTGACGCCGATGACCGACGCCAACCTCGTGCGCGTGCTGCAGGCGCAGCTCGCGACGACGCCGAGCGCCGGCCGGCTGCCGCGTCGCGTCGGCCTCGTCGAGCATCGCGCGACCGGCGCGTCGCCCGAGGCGATCGCGGATCGCTTCCGCGCGCTCGAAGGGGAGGGCGTGGCCATCGCCGTCACCGACGCCGTCGACAACGAAGACCTGCTGCGGCTCGGCGTCGCGGTCAGGGATCTGCCGCTCGTGTGTGCGGGCTCGGGTTTGGCGATCGGGCTGCCGGCGAACTTCGGCCTCGTGCCTTCGCGCGACGCCGTGTCGCTGCCGAAGGTGCAGGGTCCGAGCGCCATCGTCTCCGGCAGCTGCTCGGAGGCGACGAACGCGCAGGTCGCGGCGTTCATTCGATCGGGCGGCGCGGTGCGACGCGTCGATCCGCTCGAGCTCGGCGCGGCCAGCGATGCGGCGCTCGTCGACGACATCGCCCGCTGGGCCGAAGCGCAATGGGCTGCGTCGCCGGACAAGCCGGTGCTCGTCTACACCACCGCACCGGCACAGGCCGTCGCCGCGGCGCAGGCGCGGCTCGGCGCGCACGACGCTGGAGCGCGCCTTGAGTCCTTGCTCGCCGACGTGACGCGCGTGCTCGTCGAGCGCGGCGCGCGACGGCTCGTCGTCGCCGGCGGCGAGACCTCGGGCGCCGCGGTCCAGGCGCTTGGCGTGCGGCGGCTGCGCATCGGCGCGCAGATCGATCCGGGCGTGCCCTGGTGCCACGCCGCGTCGCCGCTGGCCGGTGATGGCCTGCACCTCGCGCTCAAGTCGGGCAACTTCGGCGCGGTCGACTTCTTCACGCGCGCCTTCGCCGTCACGACATGAACGAGGCCGGGCTGCGCAGCGAGCTCGTCCGCGTCGGACGGTCGCTGCACGCGCGCGGCTACGTCCATGGCACGACGGGCAACGTCAGCGCGCGGCTCGACGACGGCTACCTGATCACCGCGACCGACGCCTGCCTTGGCGATCTCGGCGAAGGCGACATCGTCAAGGTCGACATCGACGGCAAGACGACGAGCGCCGGCGCGCGACCGAGCAAGACGCTCGCCCTGCACCTGCGCATCTACGCCGCCGATCCCGAAGCAGGGTGCGTGATCCACACCCACTCGCGCCATCTCGTTCGCGCCAGCCTCGGGCTGCCGATTGGCGAATCGCGCGACGATTTCCTGGCGCCGATCACGCCGTACTTCGTGATGAAGGTCGGCCACGTCCCGCTCGTCGCCTATCACCGTCCGGGCGATCCGGCGGTGGCCGATCGCGTCGCCGACGCGATCGAGCGCGCGCGACGACGCGGCGCACCGATCCGCGCCGCGATGCTGGCGCGGCTCGGCCCCAACGTCTGGCACGCGACGCCGGCGGCGGCGATGGCCGTGCTCGAGGAGCTCGAGGAAACGGCTCGTCTATGCCTCGATGCGGACCCGAAGCCGGAGCCTCTGTCGCCCGCCCATATCGAAGAGCTGCGCGTCCATCTCGGCGCGCGCTGGTAAGACCGAGGACCGCCATGCCGCGCTTCGCCGCCAACCTGAGCATGATGTACGCCGAGCTGCCGTTCCTCGAGCGCTTCGGCGCGGCGGCGCGCGACGGCTTCGCGGCCGTCGAGTTCCTGTTTCCCTACGAGTGGCCGGCAGCGCCGCTCGCGGCGCTGCTCGCCGAGAACGGCCTGCAGCAGGTGCTCTTCAACGCGCCGCCCGGTGACTTCGCGAACGGCGAGCGCGGCATCGGCGCGCTGCCCGGGCGCGAGGCCGAGTTCAGGAGCGGCTTCGAGCGCGCGCTCGACTACGCCGCCGCGCTGGCGTGTCCGCGCCTGCATGTCATGGCCGGGCTCGTCGCGCCGGACCGCACGCGCGAGAGCATGCGCGCGACGTACCTGGAGAACCTCGAATGGGCGGCGGGCCGTGCGGCCGACGCGAAGGTCGATGTCCTGATCGAGCCGATCAATACGCGCGACATCCCCGGCTACTTCCTCAATCGCCAGGACGAAGCGCATGCCGTGATCGTCGAGGTCGGCTCGCCGCATCTGAAGGTTCAGATGGACCTCTACCACTGCCAGATCGTCGAGGGCGACGTCGCGATGAAGCTGCGCAAGTACCTGCCGACCGGGCGCGTCGGCCATCTGCAGATCGCCGGCGTGCCGCAGCGCCACGAGCCCGACGTCGGCGAGCTGAACTATCCGTATCTCTTCGATGTCATCGACGAGCTCGGCTACGACGGCTGGATCGGCTGCGAGTACCGGCCGGCCGCCCGGACGTCGAGCGGCCTCGGCTGGCTCCGCGGCGCGAAACGATGAAGAGGTCGCCGTGATCCCGTCGGTGCGCGTCGGCATCGTCGGCATCGGCGCGATGGGCTTGCCGATCGCGCGCAATCTGCAGGGTCGCCGCTATCGGCTGGCGGTGTGCGACATCGACCCGATGGCCGTCGCCGCCGCGCTTGCGCTCGGCATCGACGCCTGCGATTCGCCGGCGACGCTCGCCGCGCGCAGCGACGTGCTGATCGTCGTCGTCGTCGATGCGGCGCAGATCGACGACGTCCTGTTCGGTCCGCACGGCGTCGTCGCCGCCGGACCGCGAACGACGGGCGACCGGCTCGTTGTGATGCTCTGCTCGACCATCGCCGCCGAAGACACGGAGCGCTTTCGCGACCGCCTCGCGGCGCACGCGGTCGACCTCGTCGATGCTCCCATCTCGGGCGGCCCGGTGCGTGCCGGCGACGGCACGATGTCGATGATGCTGGCCTGCGACCCGACGCTGCGCGTGCGCTACGACGGGCTGCTGCGCGACATGGCCGTCATGCTCTTCTACATCGGCCCCAAGGTCGGCGACGCGGCGCGCACCAAGCTCGTCAACAACCTGCTCGCGGGCATCAACCTCGTCGCCGCCGCCGAGGCGCTGGCCCTCGGCGCGCGGCTCGGGCTCGATCGCCAGGTGCTCTTCGACGTGATCGCCGCATCGAGCGGCGCGTCATGGATCGGCGGCGACCGGATGGCGCGCGCGCTCGCAGGCGACTGGGTGCCGCGCGCGCGCGCCGCGATCCTCACCAAGGACGTCGGCCTCGCCGTCGGCATGGCCGGTGCGGCCGGCATCGCGACGCCGCTCGGCGTCGAGGCGCTGAAGGTGTTCGAGGCCACGCTCGCGGCAGGCTTCGCCGACCTCGACGACGCCGCCGTGATCAAGGCGATCTGGCCCGACTTCTGACCGATCCTTCAGCGCGCGCACGACGCGTCGAGCGACGGCCATCCGGGAAGATACGGAGATGCCGGGCTGCTAGGATGAATCGAGCGCGTCGAAAGCGGTCGGGAAGGGGTCCCGAACCGTCGACAGCGCCGCCGATCGGGCATCGCAGACCTTGAATTCCACCGCATTGTTGCTCGATCTGTACCGCGTCATGGCGCGCATCCGCGCCTTCGAGAACGCCGCCGAGATCGCGAGCCAGGGCGGCGTCGCCGCCTGGGGCCTCGACGCGAGCGCGACGCCGGCGCGCGTGCGCGGGCCGCTCCATCTCTCGACCGGGCAGGAGGCCGTGGCCGCGGGTGTCTGCGCGCACCTGTCGCGCACCGACCTGCTCACGTCCACCCATCGCGGCCACGGCCACACGCTCGCCAAGGGCGCGAACGTGCAGGCGATGATGTGCGAGCTCTTCGGCCGCGCCACGGGCACGAACAAGGGCAAGGGCGGTTCGATGCACATCGCCGATTTCAGTGTCGGCATGCTCGGCGCCAACGGCGTCGTCGCGGCCGGCATCCCGATCGCCGTCGGTGCGGCGCACGCGATCAGGATCCAGGAACGGTCCGCGATCGTCGCCTGCTTCTTCGGCGATGGCGCCGTGAATCGCGGCCCCTTCCTCGAAGGCCTGAACTGGGCCGCCGTCTACAAGCTCCCGGTGCTCTTCGTGTGCGAGGA
>JAYVVB010000207.1:0-4079 GCA_043787455.1 Rhizobacter sp. | reverse complement strand
TGGCGGAGCCGGAGGGATTCGAACCCTCGATGCAGGTTTTGCCCACATACTCCCTTAGCAGGGGAGCACCTTCGGCCACTCGGTCACAGCTCCGTGGGGTCGAATTCTAACGGCTCGTCCCCGAGCCACCGCTGCGCTCGAGCCGTTCACGCCGGCGCCGGTGCCTGTTCCAGCTCGAAGGCCTTGTGCAGCGCGCGCACGGCGAGCTCCATGTACTTCTCGTCGATGACGACGCTGGTCTTGATCTCGCTGGTCGTGATCATCTGGATGTTGATGCCCTCCTCGCTTAGGACGGCGAACATCCGGCTCGCGACGCCGACGTGCGAGCGCATGCCGATGCCGACGATCGAGACCTTGCAGATCCGGTCGTCGCCCATGAGGCCGGCGGCGCCCGTCTTCGGAATCACGACGGTCTTCATCAGCTCCATCGTGCGCACGTAGTCGTTGCGCGGCACGGTGAAGGAGAAGTCGGTACGGCCGTCGTGCGAGACATTCTGGATGATGACGTCGACGTCGATGTTGGCCTCGGCGACCGGCCCGAGGATCATGTGGGCGATGCCCGGCCGGTCGGCGACGCCCATCAGACTGATCTTGGCCTCGTCGCGATTGAAGGCGATTCCCGACACGATGGCTTGTTCCATGTTCACGTCTTCCTCGAAGGTGATGAGCGTGCCCGAACGGGCTTCTTCCTCGATCGCGATGTCCCACGGCGTGAAGCTCGACAGCACGCGCAGCGGCACGCGGTACTTGCCCGCGAACTCCACCGAGCGGATCTGCAGCACCTTCGAGCCGAGGCTCGCCATCTCGAGCATCTCCTCGAAGCTGATGCTCGTCAGGCGCCGCGCATCGGCGACGATGCGCGGATCGGTGGTGTAGACGCCATCGACGTCGGTGTAGATCAGGCACTCGTCGGCCTTCATCGCCGCGGCGACAGCGACCGCGGACGTGTCCGATCCGCCACGCCCGAGCGTCGTCACGTGACCTTGCGGATCGACGCCCTGAAAGCCGGTGATGACGACGACCTTGCCGGCATCGAGGTCGACGCGGATGCGCGCGTCGTCGATGCTCTGGATGCGCGCCTTGGTGTAGGCGACGTCGGTCGCGATCGGCACCTGCCAGCCGGCGTAACTCACGGCGGGCACGCCTTCGGCGTGGAGCGCGAGCGCAAGCAGGCCCACGGACACCTGCTCGCCCGTCGCGGCGATCGCGTCGAGTTCGCGCAGTGACTCGGGCGTCGTGCGCTCGGGCGCGAGCTGCTTGGCCAAGGCGAGCAGGCGATTGGTTTCGCCGCTCATCGCCGAAGGGACGACGATCATGCGATGGCCAGCGCGGACCCACTTGGCGACGCGCTTCGCGACACTCTGGATGCGCTCCGGCGAGCCCATCGAGGTGCCGCCGTACTTGTGGACGATGAGTGCCATGGGGAAGGATGCGCTGTCGAGGGACCGGAGGTCCACGGCGTGACGATGTGCCGATTCGAGAGCCGCCGATTCTATCGGCGCGCGTTGGCACCCTCGCCCACGATGGCGTGCTCGGTCAATCGGCGCGCCAGTCGATCGTCACGCGCGGCACGCCCGGCATTGACACCGCACGAGCGTCCAAGCCGAGCCCGGGGACATAGGCGATCGTTCCGGCGCCCGCCACGATCGGTCCATCCCTTTGCCACGCCGGCACTCCCGCAGCCTGGAACTGAAGCTTGAGGCTGCGCGGCGGCCGGTCTATGCCGGCCTGGAAGCGATCGCCCGGGCGGCGCGCGCGCAATTCGAGTGATCGCGCCAGGCTCGCCGCGATGCCGTCCGACTCGGCGCGACGAACGACGAACGTGCCGCTCCAGGCGTCGACGCGGCACTCACCGACGCGGCTGAGGTCGATCGCGATCGTCGAGGCTGCGTCCAGCGGCGTCGCATTGACCGCCCCGGCTTCGTAGCGCAGACGCCCGCGATGGCTGCGCAGCTCGCCCTCGGGCGCGGGCCAGCGGCGCGAGCCTCGCTCATCGAGCTCGCCCAGCAGACGCTCGACGAGCGACGCCGGCGGCGCGCGTCCGCTGCGCTGGCGCAGCCACCCACGCAATGCGTTCGCCTGTCGCACCGTCGGCAACGCACGCCAGCGAGCGACGTCGAGCGACTCGTCGTCGCTCACCGCCGGCACATCGACCGCTGCCCACTCGGTCAATCCGGCCGAGCCCACCTGGGCGCGCGTCGCGGCGGCGGCGAGCGATGCTTCGGCTTCGGGAAACGCGTCGACGAGCGCGGGCCAGACGCTCTCGCGCAAGCGATTGCGGGCGAAGCGAGGATCGTCGTTGCTCGCGTCGTCGACATGGCGCAGGCGATGACGGCGGCCATAGGCCTCGATCGCTTCACGCGGAAGATCGAGCCAGGGCCGGGCCCAGCTCACGCCCTCGCGTCGCGCCAGGCGCGGCATCGCCGCGAGGCCGTCGACGCCGGCGCCGCGCAACGCCTGGAGAAGGAAGGTCTCGGCCTGGTCGCGCCGATGGTGAGCGAGGACGACAAGATCGATGCCGCGCTCGAGAGCCATCTCGCGCAGCGCCCGGTAGCGCGCGCGCCGCGCCCACGCCTCGATGCTCTCGCCTCGCGCCGGCCGGTCCTGGAGGCGGCGCGCCTCGAAGGCGATCCAGCGACCGGCGCGCAACCAGCGACGGCAGGTCGATTCGCAGTGCGCGAGCCAGGCATCGGCGTCGACGTGAAGACCGTGATGCACATGCAGTGCGACCACGTCGATGCCGAGCGGCGCCGCGGCCTCGAGCGTCGCGTGCAGCAGTGCCGTCGAGTCGCGTCCTCCGCTGTAGGCGACCGCGACGGCGCGCACCGCCGCCGGGTCTTCAGCGCGCCGTGGTGTCGGTGAAGCGCCCGTAGGATTGCAGCCGCTCGTAGCGGCGCTGCAGCAGCTCGCGCACCGGCATGTCGCTCACCTGTCGATAGGCGTCGTTCAGCGCCCGCTTCAGGAAGGCCGCCATCTGCTTGATATCGCGATGCGCGCCGCCGACCGGCTCGTTGACGATCTTGTCGACGAGGCCGAGCGCCTTCAGCCGATGCGCGGTGATGCCGAGCTGCTCGGCCGCATCGGCAGCACGCTCGGCCGACTTCCACAGAATCGAGGCGCAGCCTTCCGGCGAGATCACCGAATAGATCGAGTACTGCAGCATCAGAAGCTGGTCGCCGACGCTGATCGCGAGCGCGCCGCCGGAGCCGCCCTCGCCGATGATGGTGACGACGATCGGCACCTCGAGCTGGGCCATCTCGAAGATGTTGCGGCCGATCGCCTCCGACTGGCCGCGCTCCTCGGCGCCGATGCCGGGATAGGCGCCGGGCGTGTCGACGAAGGTGAACACCGGCACGCCGAACTTCTCGGCGAGCTTCATCAGGCGCAGCGCCTTGCGGTAGCCCTCGGGCCTGGACATGCCGAAGTTGCGCGCGGCACGCTCCTTCGTGTCGCGGCCTTTCTGGTGGCCGAGGACGACGCAGGCCTGGCCGTTGAAGCGCGCCAGACCGCCGATGATCGACTGGTCGTCGGCGAAGGCGCGGTCGCCGTGCAGCTCCTGGAAATCGGTGAAGACGTCGTTGACGTAGTCGAGCGTGTACGGCCGCTGCGGATGGCGCGCGATCTGCGTCACCTGCCACGGCGTGAGGCCCGAGTAGATGTCCTTGATGAGGAGCAGGCTCTTCTTGCTCAGGCGGTCGACATCTCCGAGGAGATCGACCGCCTGAGCCAGAAGAGCCTGTTGCTCACCAAGGACATCTACTCGGGGCTCACCCCCTGGCAGGTGCCGCAGATCGCACGCCATCCGCAGCGGCCGTACACGCTCGATTACATCAACGACATCTTCACCGACTTTCAAGAGCTGCACGGCGA
Source organism: Rhizobacter sp. (assembly GCA_043787455.1). GTDB lineage: Bacteria > Pseudomonadota > Gammaproteobacteria > Burkholderiales > Burkholderiaceae_C > Schlegelella_A. Next base: position 209 of record JAYVVB010000207.1, on the reverse strand, counting down.
CCGCGCCTTCGCCGACGACCAGTCGATCGTCGGCGGCCTGGCCCGCTTCAACGGGCAAGCCTGCATGGTGTTCGGGCATCAGAAGGGCCGCGACACCAAGGAGCGTGGGTTGCGCAACTTCGGTATGTCGCGCCCCGAGGGCTATCGCAAGGCATTGCGGCTGATGAAGCTCGCCGAAAAATTCGGCATGCCCGTCTTCACCTTCGTCG
>JAYVVB010000206.1:0-6217 GCA_043787455.1 Rhizobacter sp. | reverse complement strand
GCGGCGACGCCGTGGCGATGCAGCCAGGCATGGACGTCGAGGCCGCTGAACGGCGCGACCGGAAGATGTCGCGCCCAGCTCGCGACGTGCACGCGCGACGCCAGCCGCAGCAGCGGCAGCGCCGCCTTCAGCGCCCGCGCGGACTGCGCCGAGCCGTTCCACGCGACGAGAACGCGCTCGCCCAGCGTCTCCTGCCGATGCGGGTAAGGCACGACGATCGCCGGCACGCCGCTCTGCAGGATCGCCGCCTCGACGAAGCCCGGCGGCGGTCCGCCGGGCTCGTCGTCGTCCTGCTGGCCGAGGACGAGGAGGTCGGCATAGATCGACTCGGCGACGATCGCATGGACGAGGGTGTCGCCGACGACGTCGCACCAGGTGCATTCGGGCTCGCGCCCGGCGAGGAGAGCGCGCAGCCGCTCGCGCTCGCGCAGATGGGGCGTCTCGCCGCGCTCCGCCGCGCTGATCGCGGCGCCGGCCGAATACGCGAACGCGACCTGATCCGTGTCCGGACGCACGCCGAACAGCGCCGTCACCCGCGCGCCTTGCCGATCGGCGAGGGCATGCGCGAAAGCGAGCCGGCCGACGCTTGCGGACGTCGCGTCCAGGTGCAGCAGGATCGAGCGGATCTGGGTCATCGGCGGCTGACGATCAGCGTATCAGCAGCACGGGGACCGTGCACTTCGCCAGCACCTTCGTCGCGACCGAGCCGAGCACGAGGTTGACGATGTCGCCGTGTCCGCGCGAGCCCATGACGACGAGGTCGAACCTGCCTTCGTGTGCAAGATTGGCGATCGAATCGGCGACATGGCCGATGGTGTGCACGAAGGTCGCTTCCAGCCCCTGCTGGGCAAAGAAGGCGCGGATGGGGCGAAACACCGCTTCGGCGTCGGACTCGTAGAACTCGCGCACGGTCTCCAGGCCGACGAAGGCGGCGGCGCGGTGCGGCACGGCCAGCACGCCGTGGATCACGGTGTAGCTGTGCCTGCTGCCGAACCATTCCTCGTGCGCGGCAAGATACGCCAACATGCGCTTGGTGTAGTCGCTGCCGTCGACGGCGATGAGGATCTTCATTTTCTTCCCCGGCTGTGATCGACACAGTGTCGGGCGGCTGGCGCGCCTCGACGTTGACCGAGATCAAGCGCCGCCGAGGACGGCCCAAGCATGATCATCCGGGACCCCTCCACGATCCATGGCCGCCCTTCGCATCCTCATCCTCCAGGGCCACCCCGACCCCGCCGGCGACCACTTATGCCACGCCCTGGCTGCGATTGGTCTCGTCGAGAGCCTCGGCGACGCGCGGCGGCGGCGCCGGCTCGACATCGTCGGCGCGCTCGGCCGACGCGGCGTCTGAGACCATGGCAGCGACGCTCACGCTCGGTCCGCTGACCGACGAGGCACGCGTCGGCCACGACGCGGACCCCGTCGACGACCCCGAGCTGCAGGCTCCGTTCACGACCTGGGAGCGCTCGGCCGACGGGCGTCGTGTCGGCCGCTCGCACCTTCGCCTCGCGGGCCTGTGGTGCGCGGGTTGCGCCGGCATCATCGAGCGCGCCCTGGCGGAGACGCCCGGCGTGCTCGAGGCTCACGCCAGCCACGCGGCCGAGCGCGCGAGCGTCGTCTGGGATCCGTCGCTCACCCGCGTGTCGCGCCTGATCGAGGCTGTCCGCCGCGCCGGCTACGAGGCCGCACCCGACGCGGCGGCGCCGGCACGCGCGATGCGGCTTGCCGAGGAGCGCAAGGCGCTCTGGCGGCTCTTCGTCGCCGTCTTCTGCATGATGCAGGTGATGATGTACCAGGCGCCGCTCTATGTGGCGTCGCCCGGATCGCTCGGTCCCGACCTGCGCGCGCTCTTGCTGTGGGCCGCCTGGCTGCTGTCGGTTCCCGTCGTCATCTTCTCGGCGGCGCCGATGTTCCGCGATGCCTGGGCCGGCCTGCGCGAGCGGCGCATCTCGATGGACCTGCCGGTATCGATCGGCATCGTCCTCACCTTCGTCGTCAGCACCGGCGCGACCTTCGCGCCGGGCAGCGTCTTCGGCGCCGAGCCCTATTTCGACTCGCTGACGATGTTCGTGAGCTTCCTGCTCGCCGGCCGCTACCTCGCGCTGAAGATGCGCAACCGGGTCGCCGCGTCGCTCGAAGGCGCGCTGTCGCGCCTGCCGGCTACCGTCCGGATCGTCGACGACAAGGGCGGCACGGCCGTCGTCGCGCTGCATCGGCTGCGCCGCGACGACCGCGTCCGCGTCCTCGCGGGCGAGGCGTTCGCCGCCGACGGGCCGCTGCTCGAGGGCGAGACCGAGGTCGACGAGGCGCTCCTGACCGGCGAATCGCGTCCCGTCGCCAAGCGACCCGGCGACGAGGCGATCGCCGGCAGCATCAACCTGCGCGGCGCGGTCGTGCAACGCGCCGATCGCATCGGCGCCGACACGCGATACGAGGGCATCGTGCGTCTGATGCGCAGCGCCGTGACCGATCGGCCGCCGCTCTTGCGCAGCGCCGATCGCGTCGCCGCGCCCTTTCTGTGGTGCGTGCTGCTGCTGGCCGCGGGCGCGGGCGCGGTATGGGCCGTCATCGATCCGTCGCGCGCGGTCTGGGTCGCCGTCTCCGTCCTCATCGTCACCTGTCCGTGCGCCCTGTCGCTCGCCGCGCCATCGGCCCTGCTAGCCGCGGCCGGCGCGCTCGTCAGGCGCGGCGTCCTCGTGCAGCGCTTCGATGCGCTCGAGGCCCTGGCCTCGCTCGATACGATCTGCTTCGACAAGACCGGTACGCTGACCGAGTCGCGCGTCGAGCTCGCCGCCGTGGAGCTGCGACCCGCGGCCGCGCTCTGCCGCCTCGACGAGGCCGGCGCACTGGCTCTTGCGGGTGTGCTGGCATCGACCTCGACCCATCCGCTCGCTCGCGCGCTCGCCGCCGCGGCAGCGAGCGCGAGCGCGCCGATCGTCGTCTCTCGTTTCGAGGAGCGACCGGGCCTCGGCATCGAGGCGACCTGCGCCGACGGGCGCGTGCTGCGCCTCGGCGCCGCTTCGTGGGCGACGCGCGCCGTCGTCGCGGCGAGCGCTGACGATTCACCCGAGACCTGGCTCGGCGACGGCGACGGTGCGCTCGCGCGCTTCACCTTCGCCGAAGCCTTGCGCGCCGATGCCCGCTCGAGCCTCGATCGGCTGCGCGGCAGCGGCCTGGCGATCGAGTTGCTGTCCGGGGACGCACCTGCGCGTGTCGGCGCGGTCGCGCTGCGCCTCGACGTCGAGCGTGTGCGCGGCGGCATGACGCCCGCGGACAAGCTCGCCGCGATCGCGGCCTTGCAGCGCCAGGGCCGGCGCGTCGGCATGGTCGGCGACGGCCTCAACGATGCACCCGTGATGGCGCGCGCGGACGCGTCGTTCGCCATCGGCGACGGACCGGCACTGGCGCGCGGTCAGGCCGACTTCGTGCTGCTCTCCGGCGCGCTCGCCGACGTCGCCGAGGCGCGCGCCATCGCCCGGCGGGCCATGCGCATCGTCCGTCAGAACCTTGGCTGGGCCATCGCCTACAACGCGGTCTGTGTGCCGCTCGCGCTGCTCGGCTGGTTCCCGCCCTGGGCCGCGGGCCTCGGCATGGCGACGAGCTCGATCGTCGTCGTGCTGAACGCGCTGCGCATCGACCGGCGCCCCCGGCTCACGCAGCAACCATGAGAGGCGACACCATGACCTACAAGATCGTCTCCGTCCACCTCGACGCCAGCGCGCGCTGCGCCGCGCGCGTCGAGCTCGCTGCCCGCGTGGCGATGCAGCACGGCGCGCGACTCGTCGGCATCGCGCCCACCGGCGTGCCGGACATCGTCGTGAGTCTGAACGCCGCAGTGCCTGAAGCCATCGAGTGCATCTCCCCTCCGGCCGGTCACCTGCGTCGCCAGGCGGAGGCGGCGGTCGAAGCCTTCGAGCATCGCTGTCGCGAGTTCGGATCGCTCTCCTGGTCCGCGGTGGTCGTCGTCGACGAGGCGACCGATGCGGTCATCCGCCACGGCCGCTGCAGCGATCTGGTTGTCGTCGGCCAGACCGACGTCGATGCGCCCACCGAAGGCGCCGCCCTCGACCTGCCCCAGCAGGTGCTCCTCCATGCGGGCCCACCGGTCCTCGTCGTGCCATATGCCGGTTCGTTTCCCGGCCTCGGCCGACGCGTCCTCGTCGCGTGGAAGGACACGCGCGAGGCTGCGCGCGCGCTGCGCGACGCGCTGCCGATCCTGCGCGGCGCCGAGCGCGTGCTGCTGGTGGAGGTCGGCGCCGTCCAACCCATGCCGGACGCGAGGAACACGCTCGACGCCGCAGGCGCGTGGCTGCGTGCCCACGGCGTCGCCTTCGACGCGCACCGCGAGATCGAGATCGGCGACGTCGGCGAGCAGTTGCTGTCGCGGGCCTCGGATTTCGGCGCCACACTCATCGTCAGCGGCGGCTACGGCCATTCGCGCCTGCGCGAATGGGTGATGGGCGGCGTGACGCGCCATCTGCTCGAGCACATGACGGTGCCAACGCTGCTCGCACACTGAGTCCCGGTGGACATCCTCTTCCTGCTCGTTCCGCTGTCGGTTCTGCTCGTGTTCGCACTGATGGGCCTGTTCGCGTGGGCGATCCAGGCGAGCCAGTTCGACGACCTGCCGCTCGAGGGCGAAAGAATCCTGGCCGACGACGCGAAGCTTGACGTCGATCAAGGGCGAAAGTAGCGACGACCTCGACACTTCCAGTCGCCGCAAGACGAGGAGTGCCGACGATGGAAATTGCTCTGCCAGGCAGTGCCGGATATCCGGCCGTGCCGAGATCCGGACCCGCCGCGATCGCACAGGGTCGATACGATGACGGCGCGGTGCGCATGTTCGCGCTCGCCGCCGTGCTGTGGGGCATCGTCGGCATGAGCGTCGGTGTCCTCATCGCCGCGCAGCTGACTTGGCCCGAGCTCAACTTCGGCGTTCCGTGGCTGAGCTACGGTCGCCTGCGACCTCTGCATACGAACGCCGTGATCTTCGCCTTCGGCGGCTGCGCGCTCATGGCGAGCAGCCTCTACGTCGTCCAGCGCACCTCGCAGGTCGCGCTCTTCCTGCCCAAGCTGGCGTGGTTCGTGTTCTGGGGCTGGCAAGCCGTCATCGTCGCCGCGGCGATCAGCCTGCCGCTCGGCTACACGCGCGCCAAGGAATACGCCGAGCTCGAGTGGCCGATCGCAATCCTCATCGCCATCGTCTGGATCGCCTACGCGATCGTCTTCTTCGGCACGATCGGCATTCGCAAGGTGCGCCACATCTACGTCGCCAACTGGTTCTTCGGCTCCTTCATCATCGCCGTCGCGCTGCTGCACATCGTCAACGGCGCCGTCATTCCGGTCGGCTGGATGAAGAGCTACTCGGTCTACGCCGGCGTACAGGACGCGATGGTCCAGTGGTGGTACGGCCACAACGCCGTCGGCTTCTTCCTGACCGCAGGCTTCCTCGGGATGATGTACTACTTCATCCCGAAGCAGGCCGAGCGGCCGATCTACTCGTACCGGCTCTCGATCGTCCACTTCTGGGCGCTGATCTTCACGTACATGTGGGCGGGCCCGCACCACCTGCACTACACCGCCCTGCCCGACTGGGCGCAGTCGGTCGGCATGGTCTTCTCGCTCGTGCTGCTCGCGCCGAGCTGGGGCGGAATGATCAACGGGATGATGACGCTCTCGGGCGCGTGGCACAAGCTGCGCGACGACCCGATCCTGAAGTTCCTCATCGTCAGCCTGTCGTTCTACGGCATGAGCACGTTCGAGGGGCCGATGATGTCGATCAAGACGGTCAACGCGCTCTCGCACTACACCGACTGGACCATCGGCCACGTCCACTCCGGCGCGCTCGGCTGGGTCGGCCTGATCTCGATAGGCACGCTCTACTACATGGTGCCGCGCATGTTCGGCCGCACGACGATGTACAGCGTGCCCGCGATCGAGCTGCACTTCTGGATCGCGACGCTCGGCATCGTCCTCTACATCTCCGCGATGTGGACCGCGGGCGTCATGCAGGGCCTCATGTGGCGCGACGTCAACGCCGACGGCACCCTCGTCTACAGCTTCGTCGAAAGCGTCAAGGCGACCTTCCCGTTCTACGTGATCCGGCTCGTCGGCGGCGTGCTGTACCTGGCCGGGATGCTGCTGATGGCATGGAACGTCGTCATGACGGCCCGCGTCGGCCGCGTCACGCAGGTCGCGATCCCGGCGCTGCCGGTCG